>JALVPS010000169.1 GCA_027031685.1 Gammaproteobacteria bacterium
ATCCGCAAGATCCGCAGCCTGCTCTACGAGCATGGCTACACCATCGGTGGCGCGCGCCAGAAGCTGGCCAGCCAGGACGATCCCACCGCAGAGGGGCCGAACCAGCAACTCATCCGCGAGCTGCGCGCCGAACTGGAGGCCGTGTTGAAATTGCTCTCGTAGTCCACTATATTTCGCAGCCTCTCCGGCCAGCTCCAGTAGCGGCCTTCAACTCTCTCGAATCGGGGCGTAGCGCAGTCTGGTAGCGCACCACAATGGGGTTGTGGGGGTCGCAGGTTCAAATCCTGCCGTCCCGACCAGTTCGAGCCTGAATCCTCTCCCGCCCGCACAGGGCCACCCATCACCGGGAAAACGACCACCGCAGCGGCCATCGGGCCGACCATTTTGGTCTGCTCGCTCTGCTCGCGTGGCCAGCGCCAGGCCGATTACAACCCATTGCCAAATGCGTCAACCCATGTCCCGATCAGCGGGCGATTTCGCGGGATGTGAAAGCGTGAACTGTTACGCAAAACGCGCTATCTTGTAACAATTGGTGGCTGACCCCTTGGGGCGTAAGCAGGGTTGGGCACCGTGGTTTTGGCTCAGATGGACGAGGAGGAATGGAACAAATGACCGGATCACTGGAATTCGTCTCCGCCAGCGCGATCGGCGGCATCTTTGGCTACAACCTGTACCAGCACGTGTGGAGCCATAACGCCACCACGGCCATCCTGGTGAGCGTGGCGCTCACGGCGGTGTTATACCGTTGGCTGAAGGTGCGCATGCGCCAGTTCTGACCCGGGCCCCGTGCACCGGCCCCCTGAAACGCGGGGGGCAGGTGCCGGGTCGGTCGTCCGCCCACTTGCTTCCCCTAGAGTCTAGACTCCAGTGCGCCCGGCGAGGTTGCCGCGGGTGTCATTCACGTATTCTATTTAACATAATATACATTATGCGCAATCATCGCCATCCACCGCCGCACGCAGCACCGCCATCAGCGCCGCGCGCCGCCGTTCCATGCGGGCAATCAGGGCCGCGCGCCCGCCCTGGCCGTCCTGCAGGGCCTTGAGGGTATCCTCCAGCGCGTCGGCACACTGAAAGATGCCATCGAAGCCATAGGTGCCGGCCGAGCCGGCCAGCTTGTGTACCAAGTGGCGGAACTCGGCCAGCGCCTCCGGCGCGAAATCGGCAGCCACGGCGGCGCGATGGGCCGCCGCGATGGCGCTGCGCTTCTCGTCCAGCGAGCGGCGATATTTCTCCCTGAGGCGGGCCAGCCGCTCGCGACCCTGGGGAGAGAGATCCATGACCATTTCTATCCTTCGCCTCTATCCTTCGCCGCTGCCGGTGCGTGGCACGTTGGCCACATCGGCCATATCTGCCGGGATGAAGCGGCGCACGGTGCGGGCCAGCTCCTCGCCACTGACCGGCTTGACCAGGTAGTCGCGGCAGCCCAGCTCGGCAGCCTGCTGCTTGACGGGCGAGCCGGCCGAGGCAGTGAGCATGACGACCGGCGCCGCCACGCCCCGCTTGTGCAGGAAGCGGATGACTTCCAGCCCGGTCAGCCCGCCCCCCAGGTCGTAGTCGACAATGACCAGCGCCGGGTTCACGGCCTCCAGCACGGCGTGGATGCGGGCCAGCGAGGGCGGCAGGACGGAGGCCACGTGGAAGCCGGCTTCCTCCAGGAACAGCGTGTACAGGTCCACCAGGTCCTCGCTGTCCTCGATGAGTAGCACGGGGCGCTCCACCGGTGGCGCCTGGCCGGGACGGTCCGCCTCGCGCACCGCCGGTGCGGGCAGTTCGATGGTCACCGTGGTGCCACGCCCTATTTCCGAGTCGATGTGCAACTCGCCACCCATGCGCTGCACGATCTCGTGGGTGGTGGCCAACCCCAGGCCGGTGCCGGGCTGGTGGCGGGCGTTGCTGGCGCGGGTGAAGCCGCGGAAGATCTGGTCCATCTCGTCGGCCGGGATGCCGATACCGGTATCGATCACCCGCAGGCGCAGGCGCTCGGTCCGGGCGTCCCAGTCGATGTCCAGGCGCACCGAGCCGCGCTCGGTGTACTTGATGGCGTTGCCGATGACGTTGTAGAGGGCTTGGGTGACCAACACCTCGTCCAGCGCCAGGCGCAGGTCCGGCGCCACCCGCTCCTCCAGCCACAGCGCCAGACACTTCCGGTCGGCCTCCGGTGTGAACATGTCCACGATGTTGCGCACCATCTCCACCACGGCGACGGGGCGCGGGTGTTCCTCCAGTTCGCCGGCCTCCAGCTTGCGCTGGTTGAGCAGATTGTCGATGAGGGCCAGCAGATAGCGCGCGCTGCGCTCGATATTCTGCAGCGAATGGCGCGTGGCCTCCTCGTCCACGGCGCTGTGCCGCAGCAGCTCGGAATGGCCCAGGATGCAGCTGATGGGTGTCTTGAACTCGTGCGACATGCTGGCGATGCAGTCACCGCGCGCGCGGTTGCTGGACAGGAGCGCCACATTGCGCACCTGCAGCTCGCTGGACAGATCCACCAGGCTCTCGTTGAACAGGCTGATGTCGTTGGCCACCTGCTGAATCTCCTGGTGGCTGCGGCGATGACCCGAGGTGTCCACCAGGTGCACCCAGAAGCCACCGTCCTCGGCCGGCACCAGATAGGCATCGATGGTGATGCCGGACGCGAGGGTCAGGTACGGCAGGTACAACTCGCGGCGCGTGTCCAGGCCCACCAGGAACGGCAACATCGCCTCGCCGCTCTGGCCGGGGCTCAGCCCGCGCAGAAAGGGGTAGAAGGCGGTCTCCCCGGCCCACTCGCGCAGCCGCCCCTGCCGGTCGAAGGCCAGGGTGACCGGGTGGAAGTAGCCGTTGAAGAACTGTTCGTGTCGCTCGGTGGCATTCATTGCCGCTGTTCGGTCATGGCCCGCGCCAGGCGCAGGAAGGCCGCCTCCACCCCCTCCCCCGTCAAGGCGCTGGTGCGGTGCCACTCGATCCCGGCCGGCAAGTCGATCTCATGGGCGGGCTGTGAATCGCACTTGTTGAGCAGGGCCACGGAGGGTGGTTCGCGTAGCTCGCCGTCCACCAGGGTCTTCAGCTCCAGCGCGGTGTGCAGCGTGGCCGGCCGGGTCACGTCGGCCACCAGCAGGTAGCCGGCGGCGCCCTGCAGATAGCTGCGCTTGACGGAGGACAGGCGGTCGGAACCGGCGATATCCCATATTACCAACTTGACCTGCACGCCCCCGCCGAGTTGAACAGTTTTCACATTGATGTCCACGCCCACGGTGGTCAGGTACGTGTGGCTGAACACATTCTGCACGAAGCGGCGCACCAGGCTGGTCTTGCCCACCCCGAAGTCGCCGATGAGGCACACCTTGCGCGTGATCATGACGCGGTGTCGCCATCGGGCAAGTCGATGCGCAGATCGGCGGCCGGCATGGCGCCGGGCTGCTCGGGCAGCTCCACGGTGACCCGGGCCGGCGGCACGCCCTGCTCCACCAGCCAGTTGAGCAGGAAGGCGGCCCGCTCGCGCTGCAGCTGGCGGTTGCGCGCCGGCGTGCCGGTATCCGTGGCGTGGCCGCGCACGTGGATGAGATAGGTCTGGCCGATCCGGTCGGCCAGGGTGCGGAAGCGGTCCACCAGCCCGGCCAGGCGGAACAGGGCCGCCTGGCCCTCGGGGTCGAGCCGGGCCGTGTTCTTGATGAAACGCACCGTCTCGGCCTCCATCCATCCGGCCAGCTCATGCAGGGTGCGCAGCTCGCCCGGGCGCAGGCCGCTGTCGTCCAGTTGCAGCACCGGCGCCAGGCCGGTCATCAGCACCTGCAGGCGTCGTCGCCAGTCCCGTGTCGCCTCGCCCTGCACCCGCAGCACGCCGTCCCGCACCGCCAGTGTCACGCCCTCCGGCAGGCCGATCTCGCGTTCGATACTGGCGCGCAGCGACGCCGGCACCACACGCAGCCCGGACAGGTCCAGCTCCGTCACTCCGGCCACCGTGGCGTGGCGCGCCAGGAAATCGCGCAGCCAGTCCGCCGGCGCCGCACCGGCCAGGTGCGCCCTGCCCTGCCCGTCCAGCGTGACGCGCACGCCGTCCGGCAGCCGCCAGACGCGCATCAGGCGGCGCTCCACGATGGCCGGTTCCAGCGACTGGTAGGGGGCCAGGTCGAAACGCACCCGCGCCGGGTCACCACCGGCCTCGCGCAGCAGTGCCGCGGGGTCGGTGGCGAGCGGGTCACGCAGGCCGCGCAGTCGCCAACCGCCCCCGGCGCGGGCCACCTCGTACACCACCACACCGGGAGCGGCGTCCACCGCGGCCGCCCAGCGCCGGGCACGGTGATGGTCCCAGGCGCGCCAGCCCAGCCACCCGGTCAGGGCCAGCGCGCCCACTAGCACGCCCCACCCCAGCAGCTTCATCTGGCGTTGCACGCGGGTCTGGTCGCGCTCGCTCTGTCGGTAGTGCGTCTCCAGCAGGCTGCGCAGGGTGGCGATGAGACGTTCGTCGTCGAGCGGATCCCCCTGAAAGGCCTCCAGCTGCTCGCCATGGCTCAGGTGCAGGGCGTCCAGGGTCTGCTGCATCCGCTCCAGGAACTGGGGCGTGGCCACGCCCTGCACCACGCAGGCCAGGGTGGCCTGCGGTCCGTGCGCCAGATAGACGATGTGGTCGCCCACGGTGACGCGCTCCAGTTCGCCCGAGGCGCGGTTCTGGAAGGCGTCGTGCACGAAGGCCTCCAGCGCCGTGAGCATGGCGGAGACGGCATCGCTGTCCACGTCCTTGGCGTCGTCGGTATGGACGTGGGCGATGAGCAGGCCGGTGCGGCTCTGGATGAGCAGTGCCTGCACCACCCGGTATTCCACCGTGTGGCGCAGCACCACCTCGGCATAGGGCACGCCGCTGCGCATGGCCTCCAGCCGCCAGCGCAGGGCGTCGGCGGAGAACTGGCGGGTGATGAGCGCGTCGATGCGTTCCAGGAAACCGCGCAGGGCCTGCTGGATGGCCTGGCGGATGGCGGGCAGGATGACCGGATAGAGGATGGCGACGATCTCACCCGGGTTGTTGCGCACGCTGGCCAGCAGAGCCTTGTCGAGCGGCTGGCGCAGGGCCGCCTCCAGGGCCGGGGCGCGCTCCCGCTCGGCGCGATCGAGCGCCTCCGGCAACACCTCGGCCACGGTCTCCACATGGCGCGCGCGGTCGTCCAGGACCGCTTCCACCCGCCGCAGGCGTGCCGCCTGGTCGCCCACCAGCAGGTCGCGCAGCCGCTGCAGCTCGGCGTCGCGCTCGGGCGGGGAGGATGGCGCCGCCGCGCCGGTGTCAGGAATCGGCTTGCTGGAGGCGCTGGGCGAGTTCACCGAACAGTCCGGCCAGCTCGTTCTGGTCGACCTTCTCGTGCCCCAGGCGGGCAGCCGTCTCGCGCAGTTGCCGCTCTGCCTCCCTGCCCTGGCGCTCGAGGTCGTCCAGCAGTTTCTTGTGAGTCACCTGCAACTCGTCCTGCAAGGCCGCGAGGCGCTGCTCCAGGGCCTCGCGCGTCTGGGCCAGCTCGCCCAGCAGGTTCTCGGCGCGGGTGGCCAGTTGGGTCATGAGGTCGGCATGGCTGCGCTCGCGCGCCTCGCGCTCCTCGGCCAGGCGCTGCAGGGCGTCCGACACACGCCGGTCCAGCTCCTTGCCGAGCTGGTCCATCTGCTGTTGCATGGCCTCGCGCAGCTCCCTGCTCTCACGGATCAGGCGCTCCTCGAGTGCGCCGAAACGCTGCTCGTATTCGGCCATCTGGCGGCCGAAGAGAATGTCGCGGATCTGATCGACGCTGTCGGAGGCGGGGGCTGGCGGGGGG
>JALVPS010000170.1 GCA_027031685.1 Gammaproteobacteria bacterium
GTCCGGGGGGCGGGGGCGGGGCCTCAGATCGCCTGAGAGGCGCGATCTGCCCGCTCCGCGGGGTGGGGTCTTTGTGATACAATCGCCGCTTCTGCGTCATCTGAGTCAATCTCCCGCGATACATGGCCGGGTTCGCCAAAGAAGTGCTCACCGTCAATCTCGAAGACGAGATGCGGCAGTCCTATCTGGACTATGCCATGAGCGTCATCGTCGGCCGTGCCCTGCCCGACGTGCGCGATGGGCTCAAGCCGGTGCACCGTCGCGTGATCTACTCCATGCGCGAGCTGGGCAACGACTGGAACAAGCCCTACAAGAAGTCGGCCCGCGTCGTGGGCGACGTGATCGGCAAGTACCACCCGCACGGTGATACGGCGGTGTACGACACCATCGTGCGCATGGCCCAGCCCTTTTCCATGCGCTACATGCTCATCGACGGGCAGGGCAACTTCGGCTCGGTGGACGGCGACTCGCCGGCCGCCATGCGCTACACCGAGGTGCGCATGGCGCGCATCACGCACGAACTGCTGGCCGACATCGACAAGGAGACGGTCGACTTCGTGCCCAACTACGACGGCACGGAGCGCGAGCCGGAGGTGCTGCCCACGCGCCTGCCCAACCTGCTCGCCAACGGCTCAGCCGGCATCGCCGTGGGCATGGCCACCAATATCCCGCCCCACAACCTGGGCGAGGTGATCGACGCCTGCGTGGCCGTGCTGGACCGGCCGGACATCGACATCGACACCCTCATCGGGATCCTGCCGGGACCGGACTTTCCCACCGCCGGCATCATCAACGGCGCGCGCGGCATCCGCGAGGCCTATCGCACGGGGCGTGGCCGCATCTGGGTGCGCGCCCGCACCCACATCGAGGTGGACGAGCGCAGCGGGCGCGAGACCATCGTCGTCACCGAGCTGCCCTACCAGGTCAACAAGGCGCGCCTGCTGGAGAAGATCGCCGAGCTGGTCAAGGAGAAGAAGCTGGAGGGCATCGCCGAACTGCGCGACGAGTCCGACAAGGACGGCATGCGCATGGTGATCGAGCTCAAGCGGGGTGAGATGGGCGAGGTGGTGCTGAACAACCTGTTCAAGCACACCCAGATGCAGACCGTGTTCGGCATCAATATGGTGGCCCTGGACAATGGCCAGCCGCGCCTGCTGAACCTCAAGCAGATCCTGGAGGCCTTCCTGTCGCACCGCCGCGAGGTGGTCACGCGGCGCACCATCTTCGAGTTGCGCAAGGCGCGCGAGCGGGCCCACGTGCTGGAGGGGCTGGCCGTGGCGCTGGCCAACATCGACGAGGTCATCGCCCTCATCAAGGCTTCCGCCAGCCCGGCCGAGGCCCGGGCGGGGCTGCTGGCCCGGCCCTGGCCGCCGGGCATCGTGGTGGACATGCTGCAGCGCGCCGGCGCGGCCTCGTCGCGCCCCGAGGGGCTGCCCGACGAGTACGGCCTGCAGGACGACGGCTACCACCTGTCCGAGACCCAGGCCCAGGCCATTCTCGACCTGCGCCTGCACCGCCTCACCGGCCTGGAAAAGGACAAGATCTTCGACGAGTACAAGGAGATCCTGGCGCGCATCGAGGACCTGCTGGAGATCCTGGCCGACCCGGACCGGCTGCGGCAGGTGGTGCGCGACGAGCTGCTGGCGCTGAAGGAACAGTTCGGCGACGAGCGCCGCACGGAGATCGTCGATTCGCACATGGACCTGTCGCTGGAGGACCTGATCAGCCCCGAGGAGGTGGTGGTCACCCTGTCCCACGCCGGCTATGCCAAGGCGCAGCCGCTGGAGGACTACCGCGCCCAGCACCGCGGCGGGCGCGGCAAGAGCGCCACCAAGGTCAAGGACGAGGACTTCATCGACAAGCTGTTCATCGCCAACACCCACGACACGGTGCTGTGCTTCTCCAGCATCGGCAAGGTGTACTGGCTCAAGGTGTACGAGCTGCCGCAGGCGGCCCGCACCGCGCGCGGCCGGCCCATCGTCAACCTGCTGCCGCTGGAGGAGGGCGAGCGCATCGCCGCCGTGCTGCCGGTGAAGGCCTTCGAGGTGGATCGCTACGTGTTCATGAGCACCGCCAACGGCACGGTCAAGAAGACGCCGCTGGTGGATTTCTCGCGGCCGCGCAGCACCGGTATCATCGCCCTCGACATCCGTGACGGCGACGAGCTGATCGACGTCACCCTCACCGACGGCCACAGCGACCTGATGCTGTTTTCCGACTCTGGCAAGGCCATCCGCTTCCACGAGTCGGACGTGCGCCCCATGGGCCGCACCGCCTGCGGCGTGCGCGGCATCCGCCTGCAGCCCGGGCAGCGCGTGGTGGACGTGGTGGCCGTGGACGCGCGCCAGGCCGAATCGGACGAGCCCAGCGTGCTCATCGCCTGCGAGAACGGCTACGGCAAGCGCACCGCGGTGCGCGAGTTCCCGGTGCAGAAGCGGGGCGGGCAGGGCGTCATCGCCATCCAGACCACCGAGCGCAACGGGCCGGTGGTGGGCGCCGTGCTGGTGGCCCCGGCCGACGAGGTGATGCTCATCACCAACGCCGGCACCCTGGTGCGCACCCTGGTGGCGGAGATCTCCCTCATGAGCCGCAACACCCAGGGCGTGACGCTCATCCGCCTGGGCAGGGACGAGAAACTGGTGGAGGTGGAGCGCATCCCGCATCTGGACGACGCGGACGGCGACACCTCGAACCCGCCTGAGGAAGATCAGGCAAGCGACTGAATCTTTTTCATTCTCAACTTTTCAAGTATTAAGGGTGAAGCCGTTGAAGGAAAGGGTATTCAACTTCAGCGCCGGTCCGGCCACGCTGCCGGAGCCGGTGCTGGCACAGGCCCGCGACGAGCTGCTCAACTGGCACGGGCGGGGCATGTCGGTGATGGAGATGAGCCACCGCGGCAAGGACTTCGTGGCCATCGCCGAGCAGGCCGAGGCCGACCTGCGCGAGCTGCTGGCCGTGCCCGACGACTACCACGTGCTGTTCCTGCAGGGCGGCGCCACGGCCCAGTTCTCCGCCGTGCCGCTCAACCTGCTGGGCGACAGGGGCAGCGCCGACTACGTCAACACCGGCGCCTGGTCGAAGAAGGCCATCGCCACCGCCCGGCCGCTGTGCGAGGTGCGCGTGGCCGCCAGCAGCGAGGACAGCCGCTTCACCACCATCCCGCCCTTCGACACCTGGGACCTGGACCCGGCCGCGGCCTACCTGCACTACACCCCCAACGAGACCATCGGCGGAGTGGAGTTCCACTGGGTGCCGGACAGCGGCGAGGTGCCGCTGGTGGCCGACATGTCGTCCACCATCCTGTCGCGGCCCATCGACGTGTCCAGATTCGGCGTCATCTACGCCGGCGCGCAGAAGAACATCGGCCCGGCCGGGCTGACCCTGGTCATCGTGCGCGGGGACCTGGCCGAGCGGGGCGCCCATCCGCACACCCCGCCGGTGCTGGATTACGCCGCCCAGGCCAAGGCCAGCTCCATGCTCAACACGCCGCCCACCTACAGCTGGTACCTGGCCGGGCTGGTGTTCCAGTGGCTCAAGGCCCAGGGTGGCCTGGCGGCCATGGCGGAGATCAACCGCCGCAAGGCCGACAAGCTGTACGCGGCCATCGACGGCTCCGACTTCTACAGCAACCCGGTGGATCCGGCCTGCCGGTCGTGGATGAACGTGCCCTTCACCCTGGCCGACCCCGCCCTGGATGCCACCTTCCTGGCCGAGGCGGAGGCCGTCGGCCTGACCAACCTCAAGGGCCACCGCTCGGTGGGCGGCATGCGCGCCTCCATCTACAACGCCATGCCCGAGGCGGGGGTGGACGCCCTCATCGACTTCATGGGCGAGTTCGAACGCAAGCACGGATAGGCCATGCCCCACAAGATCAAGATACAGACCCTCAACAACATCTCGCCCAAGGGCCTGGAGCGCTTCCCCCTGGACCGCTACGAGGTGGCCTCGGAGATCATCGAGCCCCACGCCATCATGTTGCGTTCCTACAACATGCACGACATGGCGCTGCCCGAGTCGCTGCTGGCCGTGGGGCGCGCCGGGGCCGGGGTCAACAACATCCCGGTGGAGCGCCTCACGCGCATGGGCGTCCCGGTGTTCAACGCCCCCGGGGCCAACGCCAACGCCGTCAAGGAGCTGGTCATCGCCGGCATGCTGCTGGCGGCGCGCAACATCTGCCAGGCCTGGGACTACACGCGCGGCCTGAGCGGCGACGCCGAAGCCATGCACCGCGCGGTGGAGGACGGCAAGAAGCAGTTCGTGGGCTTCGAGCTGGCCGGCAAGACCCTGGGCGTGATCGGCCTGGGGGCCATCGGCGTGAAGGTGGCCAACGCCGCCCTGGAGCTGGGCATGGAGGTCATCGGCTACGACCCCACCATCACCGTGGAGCGGGCCTGGAAACTGTCCTCCGAGGTGATGGCCGCCACCACCGCCGACGAGCTGCTGCAGCAGGTGGACTTCGTCACCTTCCACGTGCCCCTGGTGGACACCACCCGCCACCTGCTCAACGCCGAGCGCCTCTCGGCCATGCGCGAGGGGGCGGTGGTGGTCAACTTCGCCCGCGAGGGCATCGTGGACAACGACGCCGTGCTGGCCGCCCTGGACGCCGGCCGCCTGCACGCCTACGTGTGCGACTTCCCGGCGCCGGCCCTGCAGGGCAATCCGCGGGTCATCGCCCTGCCGCACCTGGGCGCCTCCACCCGCGAGGCGGAGGAGAACTGCGCCGTCATGGTGGCCGACGAGCTGCGCGCCTACCTGGAGGACGGCAATGTGTACAACTCGGTCAACTTCCCCACCGTGCGGCTGCCGCGCAGCGGCCAGGCGCGCATCGCCATCGCCAACGAGAACCGGCCGGACATGGTGGGCCAGATCTCCCGCACCCTGGGCGAGTCGGGGCTCAACATCGACCACATGATCAACGAGTCGCGCGGCGACATCGCCTACACCCTGGTGGACGTGGACGAGCCCGTGCCCCAGGCGGTGGCCGAGGCCCTGTGCGGCATCGATGGCGTGCTCAAGGTGCGCATCCTCTGAGGCAATGGCGGACCCCGGGCGACCCAACCTCAAGGACCTGCGCGAGCGCATCGACCGGCTCGACGAGCAGCTGCTGGCGCTGATCAGCGAGCGGGCCCGCTGCGCCCAGCAGGTGGCGGAGATCAAGCAGCAGGCCGGGTCGGACGACTTCTACCGCCCGGAGCGCGAGGCCCAGGTGCTGCGCCGCGTGCAGGCGCTCAACCCCGGGCCGCTGGACAACGAGGAGATGGCGCGCCTGTTCCGCGAGATCATGTCCGCCTGCCTGGCCCTGGAGGCGCGCCAGAAGGTGGCCTACCTGGGACCGGAGGGCACCTTCACCCAGGCCGCCGCCCTCAAGCACTTCGGCCACTCCGTGGAGACGCGCCCGCTGAACGCCATCAACGAGGTGTTCCGCGAGGTGGAGGCGCGCGAATGCGAGTTCGGCGTGGTGCCCATCGAGAACTCCACCGAGGGGGTGGTCAACCACACCCTGGACAGCTTCCTGCAGTCCTCGCTGTACATCTGTGGCGAGGTGGAGCTGCGCATCCACCAGCACCTGCTGTCGCGCGAGGCGGACCTGGCCGCCATCCGCCGCCTGTACTCCCACCCGCAGAGCCTGGCCCAGTGCCGCGAGTGGCTGGACGCCCACCTGCCGCACGCCGAGCGGGTGAGCGCCGCCAGCAACGCCGACGCGGCCGCGCGGGCGGCGCAGGAGGCCGGGGCGGCGGCCATCGCCGGCGAGAACGCGGC
>JALVPS010000171.1 GCA_027031685.1 Gammaproteobacteria bacterium
GCTTCCAGGGGCCAATCCCGGTAGAGGGGGTGAGCGCGAGCGGCCTGTAATAACTCTTGTAGGCTGAGCATCGCTACAGGGACCACGGATATTCCTCCACCACGAGGCGGCGCTTGGCGCGTGCCGTGCCATGATCGCAACGCACCTGGAGGCGGACATGGCCACTTGCCACCGCATCGGCGAGGTCCAGGTCGCCGTCGAGCAATGCGGCCTCGACCGCCTCGGGCCGAAGGCCTCGAACGGGGGATTGCAGATGGACCTGCAGTAAGTCCCCCGCGGGCCGATGCTCGATTCGAAATCGCGCCTCAGCGATGGGGTGGCCCAGCCCATCGAGGATCTCTTCGAGGCGGCGTCGAGTGACCTTGACCCCACTTGCCAGAGTAAAGGCGTGACCGATCCGACCGAGCAGCCGCAACCTGCCTGACCCCAGCTCCACCCAGTCCCCCAACCGATAGCGGATCAGGGGCGTGGCCTCGCCCATGCGCCGCGTCACCAGCAGTTCGCCTTGCCCTTGGTCATGCACGCGCCCCTCCGCATCCAGTATCTCGAGATGGAGGCGGTCCCGATTCCAGGCGTAGGCCTCGACGCCCTCGTCCAGATCGGGGCCGATGATGGCCTCGCTGGCCGCATAGATGGAGCGGACTTCTGCACCGAAGCGATCTTGCAGGGCACGGCGAAGGGGAGCCGGACAACGCTCTCCGAGCAGCACCACCAGTCGCATCCTCGGTGTTTCCGGCGGCATGAGATAGGCGAGGCTGGACGTGGTCACCATAACCGTGGTGCCCAGTGTGGCCATGAGGCACGCCGCAGCCGGCAAGTGTGGGCCATAATGGCCCACGGGCAATACCCGCACTCCCAGCGAGACCAGGGCATCGCAGACCTGATCACCGGAAAACCAGGGTCCGAAAGGCAACACTACAGCAGCGGTATCGGCTGGGCGCACGCCCACGGCCGACAAGCACTCGGCCCGATGAGAGACACCGTTGCGCCAGTCACGCTCCGTGTAGGCCACCGCCTTCGGGTGTCCGGTACTCCCGGAGGACAGATACACCAATGCAGCCGCCGTGGGCGGGCGACGGCGATGCAATGACTCAGGCCCACTGAGCGCAAGCTGATCCCATCGACTCAGGCCTCGTGGCCCCAGGATTTCGTCCCGCCACGTAGGGCCTGTCGATTCGGTCGATATCTCAGCCGGCACGGAGAATGTCCTGGGCAGACCCATCAGTGCGCGCTGCGGAGAGTTTGGCCAGAATCTCGGAGAGCCGGCGGTCCCAGGGTCGCGAGTCGGTTCGTTGCAGCTCCTGTCGCCAGGCTTTCGCCTCCGGGTGCTCACGCAGACGCGCTGCCCGTGCGTGGTAAGTGCCTACATCCAAGGTGACCACGAGGTCCAGTACCACATCGTGAATCTCCTGTGTCAGGCTGTCGCTCGTAATCCGTCGTGGCTGATCGAGAATCGTGTAACGGGGTGGCGGATCACTTTCCAGACCGCCAATGAACCAGTCGAAGGGTGTCACAGGAGCTGGCCTGCAGGGACTGTACTCAATGGCCAAATCAGCCAGATCCAGAAGGAAGAAGGGTTCCGGGAGTTCATAAAGGCCCTCCTCCCAGAGCAGATCCGGCAACGTGCCAACCTGGAGGTTCGGCACCATAAGATTGGCAAAAACCCCAAGCTTCTCCATGTATTTCAGCGTGTACCGAGTCTCACGCAGGATTTCTGCCGCCGTGAGCACGGGAGCACCGGCAAAGACGAATATTCCCGGATCCAAGCGATGAGAATGTGCCACCTGCACTGCCTGCTCAAAGGTATCGAGATCCAGACCCTTGGCGAATAGCCGGTTGCGCAACCAGTCGTTCCGGTATTCCAATCCCATGTTGACGACCACATCCAGCCGGCGGAACAGGGGCCTTAACTGGACGAGTTCCCCGCTCTCATGGGCCGCCAGCAGATCTTCCGGGCGGCATTCCAGCATCAGGTGGAGATTGATTTGACGGTCTTCCTGAAACTCAACCAATCGTTCCAATATCCAGCGTCGCCAGGCAGGCGGTATCTCCGCATCGCGGAAGAAACTGCTCTCACCAGCAAGCTGCAGGGTATACCAAGGACGGTCCGGAAAGCCTTGCCGCAGATGATAGTCATCAAGCCTACCGCTGGCCTTCTTCGCCACTACTTCGTCGAAATTATCAAGCACCCATTCCACTTGGCGTTCCAGACCAGCGTACAGGGTCTCGCGCCCAAGACCGCTAACGTAGGGACGTGCCGAGTAGGCACAGGGAAGACACATACCCTTTACATATCGGTCACAAGGTACAGTGCGCAGCGCAATGATGGGATAGCGCCCGCAAGGCGCATAATCATAATATAGATCAGGTCGTTGAGCCGGCCCGTATTGCGGCGCTCCAAGCCGCTCTGCCGCCAGACGGGCTTTACGTAAAGAGCGTGATAGTTCCAGTAAGCGACCGCTCCCATCGTTCATGCAGCCACCCCTGTAAGGCCCAAAGCCCTCGGAGCTGGAACCAGTGTGCGATCCAGATCCAGCTCATCCGCCAACGTCCTATACTCTCGCAATACCCGCTCAGCCAGAACCTGTGACGAGCGTTCCGACCACTCCCCCTCTGCAAATCGCTGTCGGCAGCTGCACGGATGAATGCTCCGAATGTGCTCCATTTCGCCAGTCTGGTTCCAAAAATTGATAGCCCCCTTCACATGCTCCGTACACAACTCGCAGGTACGTGCATAGTAACGAGGCGGCACTGGGGCATGGCTGATCCCTTTGATCTGCACATGGCGTCGGTAGCGGTCGGGCAGGCGCTCCAGGAGCTCGACGGCTCGCCACAGGCTCGGCAAACGATATCGGCCCCGTTCGTGCAGATAGCTGGTGAGGCCATAATCGACCATATTGGTAACCATGACAAAGACATAATCTACCCCATGATCTACGGCAAATCGGATGGTATTGATGGCATCCGCAACATCTTCCCGCGCGGTCATGAATGGCTTGCCAAGCAGCACGTAACAATCGTAGGCATATCCTTCACGATCCAGCAGATCAAATGCCGCCAAATAGTCGGCTCGGTGCCGCCCCTTGTTGATACAGTAGCGTTGAACGAAATCGTTAGAGCTTTCCAGGCCAAATGACACGGAGAGAGGATAACGGCCCAAGGGACCTGGCCCCGCCGGGGCAAATGCCTTGGCCAGTGCACGCAGACGCTCAGGTGTCAGATACTCGGGCCGGCTTTCCATTATCAAATATTGGAAGCCCGCATCGCGCAATTTTTTTGCTAGGACTGGCCTTATTTCATCAGATACTTCAGCCCTGTCGAAGAAGCTTCCATTCGAAGTAAATACCAATGATGGATAGACCTTGGGATTTAGTCGAGTGATGGCGTCTTCGGTCTGAGCAACCAACATCTCATCGGTGATACGACGCCTGTTGGCACCCAGGTGGTATCCGCACATTACACACCCTGCATATTTCGACCACCGACAAGGGTTGGTTCGAAGGGTAACCAGAGGCATCACATAGGGTCCTTGTAACGGGTCATCTTCCCCATGCAGGCGAACCTCTTCATAATAGATGTCCGCAACCCATGGATCCGGCGCCGTTTCGGGCACATCCTTACGCAACACGGCTTGCATCACATGATTTAGAAACCGATTGCCAGCTCGTTGACTTATGATGGGAAGATTGATTTTATTCAATTAAATCTCCCCCTTTTGATTATCTCGCCCGTGTGTGGGCTGGGAGGTATGAGGATAGAGCACGGGGTGACTAGTCTACCAAATCCCCTCATTCCTTGTAATCGGAAAGGAAATCGGGCCCACCACTTCCTCTGTACCAGAGTCCAGAACAAGGGGAGACCGGTGACGGGGACGGCGCCGGCGGGCTACCATCGGCGCTCGCCCACAGCATGCATCGCCCATGGCCGGTTCCTCCACGCGCGTCATCGTCGCCGCCCTGCTCGGCAACACCGCCATCGCCGTCACCAAGTTCATCGCCGCCGCCCTCACCGGCAGCTCGGCCATGCTCTCAGAGGGCATCCACTCGCTGGTGGACACCGGCAATCAGGGGCTGCTGCTGTACGGCCTGCGCCAGGCGCGCCGCCCGCCGGACGAGGAGTTCCCCTTCGGCCACGGCAAGGAGATCTATTTCTGGAGCTTCGTGGTGGCCATCCTCATCTTCGCCGTGGGGGCGGGCGTGTCGCTGTACGAGGGCGTGCACCACGTGCTGCACCCGCGCACCATTGAGAACCCGCTCATCAACTACGTGGTGCTGGGCCTGGCCATCCTCTTCGAGGGGGCCGCGTGGTCGGTGGCGCTCAAGGAGTTCGGCCACCACAAGGGGCGCATGGGCTATCTGGAGGCGGTGCACCGCGGCAAGGATCCGTCGCTGTTCGTGGTGCTGTTCGAGGACTCGGCGGCCATTCTGGGCCTGCTGGTGGCCCTGGCCGGGGTGGGGCTGGCCCAGCTCACCGGGCAGGCCTGGTGGGACGGGGTGGCCTCGGTGGTCATCGGCCTCATCCTGGGCGCCACCGCCCTGTGGCTGGCCTACGAGACCAAGAGCCTGCTCATCGGCGAGGCGGCGCCGCGCCCGGTGGTGCAGGGCATCCGCGCCCTGCTGGCGGGCGAGCCGGCCATCCGCCACGTCAACGAGGTGCTCACCATGCACATGGGCCCGGACTTCGTGCTGGTCACCATCAGCGCCGACTTCCGCGACGACCTGGAGGCCGAGACCCTGGAACAGACCATCGAGCGCCTGGACCGGGCCATCAAGGCGCGCTGGCCGGAGGTGAAAAGGGTGTTCATCGAGGCCGAGGCCATGTGCCCGCGGCGGCGCACGGCGGACGGGCAGTGCGCGGAGGAAGGGGAGGACACCGGCGCGTGAGCCTCACTTGCCGATGCAGAAGCTGCTGAAGATGCGCCCCAGCAGCTCGTCGGCGCTGAGCCGGCCGGTGATCTCCCCCAGGGCCTCCTGGGCCAGGCGCAGCTCCTCGGCCAGCAGCTCGCCGGCCTGGTGTTCGCGCAGCTGGGCCTCGGCCCGTGCCAGAGCCTGGCCGGCGCGGGCCAGGGCGTCCAGGTGGCGGCGGCGGGCCAGGATGACGTCCTCGCCGGCGCCTTGGAAGCTGATGGCCGCCTTGATGGCCGCGTGCAGGGCCTCCAGCCCGGCGCCGCTCTGCGCCGACAGGTAGACCGCGCCGTCGCGCCCCCCCGGCGCCTCGCCGGTGAGGTCGATCTTGTTGTACACGCGCAGCACCGGCACGTCCCGCGGCAGGCGGGCGGCGATGGCCGCGTCCTCTTCCTGCCAGCCCACCGCGACGTCCACCACGTGCAGCACCAGGTCGGCGCGCGCGAGCTCCTGCCAGGCGCGGCGGATGCCCTCGGCCTCCACCGGGTCGCCGGCCTCGCGCAGGCCGGCCGTGTCCACCACGTGCAGGGGCAGGCCGTCCAGCTGGATGGCCTCGCGCAGCAGGTCGCGGGTGGTGCCGGGGATATGGGTGACGATGGCCGCGTCGCGCCCGGCCAGGAGGTTGAGCAGGCTGGACTTGCCAGCGTTGGGGCGGCCGGCGATGACCAGCTGCAGGCCCTCGCGCAGGCGGCTGCCCTCGCGGGCGCGGCGCTGCACCTCGGCCAGCCGGGCGCGCAGGCCGGCCAGGCGCGCCGCCAGCCCCTCGTCGGCCAGGAAGTCGATCTCCTCCTCGGGGAAGTCGAGGGCCGCCTCCACCCACACGCGCAGCTCGGTGAGCGCGTCCACCAGCGCC
>JALVPS010000172.1 GCA_027031685.1 Gammaproteobacteria bacterium
CGCTGGCGCAGGCGCACGGAACCGTCGCGGCCGGGGCGGCCCAGCATGGCCAGCAGGTCGCGCAGATCCTGGGGCGCGTCGGGGCGCGGCGTGAGCTTGACGTTCACGTCCAGGTTGCCGTTGGGGCCGAGCTGGAGTGTGCCGCGTGCGTCGACAGGCCCGCCGCGGCTGGTCAGGTTGCCGGTGAGGCGTCCCTTCTTGCCGCGCACCTTCAGCGCCATCCCGCCCAGGTCGTAGGCCACCGGGCTGGTGAGGCGGGCCGGCTGCCACAGCAGATCGGCGTCGGCCGAGCGGGGGTGGCCACCGCTCATGGTCAGCTCACGCACCACGGCTTGCAGATGGCCGGCCGGTTCAGCCAGCAAATCCAGGTCGTCCAGGGGCAGGCTGGCCAGGTCGGCGCTGGCCAGGGCATCCCGCACCGTCACGCGGCGGCCGCGGCGCAGGGTGACCAGGCCGCGTGCGCGCAATCCGTCCCCTTCCAGGGCCACGTGCGCGCGCAGCCGCCCCAGCAGCAGCGGCAGGGCCTGCAAATGCCAGCTCAGGGCGCCCAGCGGCTGGCCCCGCCAGCGCAGTTCGGTGGCGGCGCCGTTCCAGACCGTGCCACTGGGCGCGACTATCTGCAGCGGTACGTCGGCCGGCAGGTAGCGCAGGGCGACACGCGCCGGCAGGCCGGCCACCAGAAAGACCGCCAGGGAGACGAAAAACAGCAGCAGGGCGGCGATCAGGCGTTTCATGACGAGCGGCTCAGGGTGAGGCGGGCGTTGACCCGGCCCGGCTTGTCGGTGCGGGTGACGTTGATCTGTGTGACGCGCGCGCCGTGCCGGCGCTGCAGGATGCCCAGCCAGCGCACCAGGGCGTCGAAATCGGCATTGCGCAGCTCCAGACCGATGCGGTCGGCGCCGTGGGGCTCGGTGCGCGTCAGGTTGCCACGCAGGCCGGCAGCCGTCACGCTCGATTCCACTGCACGGATGAGCGACAGGCCCGCCGCCGGGGCCGGCGCAGGGCCGCCCCGCTGGCGCAGGGTCTGCACCTCGCGGCTGGCCTGCTGCATCCACACCAGGTCCTTGCGCGCCTGGGCCAGGCGGCTGTCGAGATGGGCCACGCGCTGTTGGAGCGGTCGCCAGGCCAGCAGATAGAACAGCAGGCAGACCAGCAGCACAGCCGCCACGACGATGAGGCGCCGCTCGCGCGGTTGCAGCTCGGCCAGCCAGGTGCGCAGGTCCACCTCAGGCCCCCTTCAGCCGCAGCTGGCCGGTGGCGCCCTTGGGCCCGGCGTCTGCGCCGCGCAGCTCGGCCACCAGGCCGGCCCCCTGCAGTTGCTGCTGCAGACGCTCCAGGGCGCTCAGGCTGGGCGCACGCAGGCGCAGGTCGAGCCGGCCGTCGTGGAAGTTGAGGGCGTCGATCTGCACGCCACGTGCCCTGCCCAGGACCTCGCTGGCGCGTGCCAGCAGGGTGAGGAAATCGGTTTCGCCCTGCTTCTGGCTCCCGCGCAGGGCATTGAGACGGCGGGCCATCTGCTTGCGCGCGTCGCGAAACTGCTTGATCTCCGGAAAGCTGCGCTGGAACACGCGGCGCGTCTCGGCGTTCACGGCGTCCAGCTCGGCCTGCAGGCGGCGGGCGTGCAGCCACTGCTGGCCGAGGGTGACGGCCAGCCACAGCACCGCCAGGCCCGCCGCCCAGCGCCATGGCCACAGCCGCTCGCGCAGGTCGGCGCGCGTGCTGAATTCACCCTGCAGCAAGTCCAGCGGCGGGCGCGGCTGGAAGCCCTCGGCCAGCACGGCCAGCGGCTCCCCCTCGCAG
>JALVPS010000173.1 GCA_027031685.1 Gammaproteobacteria bacterium
GCGACGGTCTTTTCCTGGGCCTGGGTCATTTCTTTGGTCTCGCTCATGGGGTCACCTCCTTTTTTCAAGCCTTGACTTCGATCTGGCGCGGCCGGTTGGCCTCGCGGCGCTTGATGTGAATGTGCAGCACGCCGTTGCGATAGGTGGCGCTGACCTCGTTGGGGTCCACGTCCTCGGGCAGCGTGAGCACGCGGCGGAAGCTGCCGTTGAAACGTTCCTGCAGATACTGGCTGGCCTCCTCGGGCGGCGTCTCCTGGCGCTCGCCGGCGATGGACAGCACGTTCTGCTCTAGGGCGATGTCGAAGCTGTCCGGCGCCATGCCGGGTGCAAACACATAAACCTCCACGCTATCCTCGGTGGTTCCCACATTGACCGGCGGGAAAGTGCCGAGGCGGCCGGCGCGGATATTGGTCAGGCCGGGCATGGCATTGGCCAGCAGGGCGTCCATCTGACGCTGCAACTGGTTGAATTCCTCGAACAGGCTGGCCGGATTGAAAATGGCGGATCCGAACATCGGGCTACCTCCTTTCAGACAAACAGTGATTTGGCGGGGAACAAACTGAGGATGGGCAAGGCGAATTCAAGCGGGGCAGGGGGTGATTTTCCGCACCCTGTCACAGAAGTGACCGGGCAGGGTGCGCTGCGCCTTGGCAAGGTGATCTCCGGCGGCCAGACCGGGGTGGACCGCGCGGCGCTGGACGCCGCCCTGGTCGTAGGGCTGGCGGTGGGCGGAAGCTGCCCGCGCGGGCGGCGAGCCGAGGACGGGGTGGTGCCGGCCCGCTACCCGCTCACCGAGCTGGACCGGGCCGACTACGCGGCGCGCACGGAGCGCAATGTGCTGGATGCCGACGCCACGCTCATCGTCAAGCGCGGCGAGCTGAGCGGCGGCACGGCGCTCACCCTGCGCCTGGCGCGACGCTGGCATCGGCCGGTGTGGGTGGTGGACGTGATGGACCCGCCGATGGTGTCACGTTTCATCGGCTGGTTGCGTGACCACGAGGTGGCCGTGCTCAACGTGGCCGGCCCGCGCGAGAGCGGTGCGCCCGGCATCCATCGCCAGGCGTGGCGGCTGCTGGAGGGCTGGTTTCGACAGGTGCTGCTTCAGCGCCGGAAGGAGTCGAGCGACACGTGATGCTCGCCGGGCGGGGTCTGCAGGGGCTGCACGGGGAAGTAGCGGTAGCCGTTGATCATGCCGGACACCTCGCAGCTGGGGCTCTTGAGGTCGTGCAGGAAGACGGCGGCGATGTGCAGGACGACGATGAAATCGACGATGGCCGCCCCGGTGTCGTGGATACGCGGCACGTACAGGCCGAACAGCATGGGCCGGTCGTCCATGAGGTAGCCGCTCACCGCCAGCGCCGCCAGTGACAGCAGCAGGATGGCGTACAGGGGCAGCCAGGCCGGATTGTGGGCGTACCAGCGGGGCAGGGGCGCGCGCGTGAAGCTCAGGTAGTACTGCAGCGTCTGCCAGGCGGCCTGCAGGTCCGGCTTGCCGGGCACCAGGGCGCGCCAGCCGCCCGGGCCGCGCTCGGTGACCAGCAGCCACAGGCGCAGCAGCAGGCCCAGGGCGAGCACCCCGCCGGCGATGTAGTGGTAGTCGATCATGGCCTGGCGCGCCGCCAGGTCGGCCGAGATCAGCCAGCCGGTGAGCATGAGGGCCAAGGTGGCGAAGGCCAGGCTCCAGTGCGCCAGCCGCAGCCAGCCGCTCCACACCTTGCGTCGCTCGATGCGCTCAAGGGGCACGGCGCTCCTCCCCGGGGCCGGGCCGGCCCGTTGCTGTACAGGTCATGAAACGCTCTCCTCCACGTGTGTCGGGCCGGGAGCCTAGCGCCCCGCGCCGGCGGCCGCCTTGTCGGCGATCAAACGGGCGGCCGGCTCAGTGTAGTCGTTCCAGCTCGTCCGCGCGGCGTCGCGTCTCGGCCAGCAGGCACTGCTCCACGTCCAGCAGGCCGCTGGAGCCGCTGTAGCGGTGATAGAAGAACCGACAGCGGGCGTCGCGGTACTTGATCCACAGGCGCTGCACCTCGCGCAGCCGCGGCCGCCGCTCCGCCTCGATGCGCGCCAGGGCGGCGCGGTAGGCGCGGTTGAGGCGGGCGTCCTCGCGGGCCGTGGCCGCCCGCAGGCAGTCCAGCTGGTCGTGGGTGGCCAGGGCCGCTTCCAGGCAGCGGCTCAGGGCCGGGTCCGGGCCCGGCATGGCTTGGGTGGGCAGGGCGGCCAGCAGCAGCGGCAGCCAAGGGCGGCGCGGGGACATGGGCGGGACCTCGCTGGGCGACCGATAGACGTGACGATGGTAGCGCGTCCGGCGTCGCCGGTCCCGCCCCGCCGCGCGGCGCGGTAAGATGGCGGCAGGCCGTTGCCCGGTGACGCGCCATGCCCGTCTCTGCCGCCCTCATCGAAGAGCACAAGTTCATCAACCGCCTGCAGACGGCGCTCATGCTGGCCGGCATCGCCTTCGTGCTGGGGCTGGCCGGCTGGAGCTTCGGCGGCCCGTCCATGATGCTCAATCTGCTGTTCGCCGGCGTGCTGCTGCTCCTCCTCAGCCCGCGCCTGTCGCCGCGCCTCATCCTGCGCATGTACCGCGCCGAGCCGCTGGAGGGCGTGCCGGAGCTGACGCGCATCGTGGCCGAACTGGCGCGCCGCGCCGGCCTGCCGCGTCCGCCGGCGCTCTACCACGTGCCGAGCCGCCTGCTCAACGCCTTCGCCGTGGGCAGCCCGGACGACGCGGCCATCGTCATCACCGACGCCATGCTGCACAAGCTCACCCTGCGTGAGCTGGGTGGTGTGCTGGCCCACGAGATCAGCCACATCCGCCACAACGACCTGCGCGTGATGAGCATGGCCGACGCCCTCAGCCGCCTCACGCAGAGCTTCTCGCTGGTGGGACAGCTCATGCTACTGCTGAACCTGCCGCTCATCCTGGGCGGCTACGGGCGCATCTCCTGGCTGGGCATCTTCCTGCTCATCTTCGCCCCGCAGATCACGGCCCTGCTGCAGCTGGCCCTGTCACGCACGCGCGAGTACGACGCCGACCTGGGCGCCGTGGAGCTGACCGGCGACCCGGAGGGTCTGGTCAGCGCCCTGGCCAAGCTGGAGCGTGAGCAGAAGGGCTTCATGGAGCAGATCTTCCTGCCCAATCGCCGCAACCCCGAGCCCTCCCTGCTGCGCACCCACCCGCCCACGGAAGAGCGCATCCGCCGCCTGCTGGCCCTGCAGCCGCGCCGCGCCGACCGCCTGGTGGTGGTGGATCATCCCCTGCGCCTCGGCAAGCACCTGCAGCCGCCGGCGCGCCCGCCGCATCGTCACTTGTGGGGCAACTGGTACTGAGCCCGTCTTGCGGGCAAAAAAACCGCGGCCGGGGGCCGCGGTCAGGGAGTGTCGTCGGGAGGGAGGGATGTAGCGGTTTACGCCTCGGTGGCCTCCACCGTGATGCGGCGCGGCTTCACCTCTTCCTTCTTGGGAATCACGATCTCCAGCACGCCATTCTTGCTCTTGGCGCTGATCTTTTCGGCGTCCGCCGTGTCCGGCAGGGCGAAGCGGCGGTAGAAGCTGCCATACACACGCTCGATGCGCTTGTAGCTATCCTTCTCTTCCTGCCGCTCCAGCTTGCGCTCGCCCTTGATGGTCAGGATGCCGTTTTCCATGCTGATCTCGATGTCCTTGGGGTCGACGCCGGGAATGTCGGCCTCGATCACGAACTTGTCGTTCTCCTCCTTGATGTCCACCGCCGGCACCCAGTCGGCCGTGGCCACGCTGCTGCCTTCCTCGCTGCGGGCGGCGATGGCGCGCTCCATCTCCTTGCGCATCTCGTCGAAAACCTTCCAGGGATCGTATTGGGTCAGGGTCATGTCTGTCCTCCTCATTTGAAATTCGGGATAAAACCTTGCTGTCGGCACAGGTATGGACGGCCACCTCCATTTTCAAGGGGGGGCGGGGCGCCTCGGTACCAGAGCGATCTGGGCCCGGGGTGCCTGCGGAGTCACAAATCCAGCTCCAGGGCCATCGGCAGCGGTCGGCAGACCCGCGTGGACGGGGTGTTGGTTGTTGTAAGTGTCTGGTCCCGGGGCTCTGTGGTGCGGGAATACAGCGGCTGGCCGGGCAGGGCTTTGGGGCCGGCTGAGGGGATGGTGCCGAGGGAGAGACTCGAACTCTCACGACCGCAAGGCCACTTGATTTTGAGTCAAGCGCGTCTACCAGTTCCGCCACCTCGGCAGGTGGGCTGCTATTCTAGCCCATGGGCCGGGCAACGTCAGCCGGTTCCGGTGGTCCCGCCCAATGGTCTGCGGTGGTGCTGGCCGGCATGCCCCGTGGTATTGGCAGGTGCCGGGCAGGGGTGGCGAACGGCGGCCCGCCGTTCGCCCCGATGGGCTTTCCGGGCTAGTATCGGCGCCCCATGCGCACCCGTGATTTCTATTTCGACCTGCCCCCGGAGCTGATCGCCCAGCGGCCCCTGCCGGAGCGCACGGCCAGTCGCCTGCTGGTGCTGCCCGCGGAGGGGCCGGTGCAGGACCGGCGTTTCACCGATCTGGAGGCGCTGCTGCGGCCGGGGGATCTGCTGGTGCTGAACAATACGAGGGTGATCCCCGCTCGGCTGCATGGCCGCAAGGCCACCGGCGGACGGGTGGAGGTGCTGGTGGAGCGGGTGCTGGACGCGCATACGGTGCTGGCCCACGTGCGGGCCAGCAAGTCGCCGCGGTCTGGCACCACGCTGCACTTCGGCGGCACGGAGGCGACGGTGCTGGGCCGCGAGGAAGACCTGTTCCGCCTGCACCTGGCCGGCGAGACCTGGCCGGCGCTGCTGGCCCGCGAGGGCCACGTGCCGCTGCCGCCCTATATCGAACGGCCCGACGAGGCGGCCGACCGCGAGCGCTATCAGACGGTGTACGCCCGCGAGGCGGGGGCGGTGGCGGCGCCCACCGCCGGCCTGCACTTCAGCGCCGACCTGCTGGCGCGGCTGCGGGCCCGCGGGGTGGAGACGGCCGAGGTGACGCTGCACGTGGGGACCGGCACCTTCCAGCCGGTGCGCGTGGCGCACATCGCCGACCATCGCATGCACGCCGAGCGGGTGTCGGTGCCCGCCGAGACCTGTGCCCGGGTGGCGGCCTGCCGGGCGCGCGGCGGGCGGGTGGTGGCGGTGGGCACCACCAGCGTGCGCAGCCTGGAGACAGCGGCCCGGGACGGCACGCTGCGCCCCTTCGAGGGCGACACGCGCCTGTTCATCACCCCCGGTTACCGCTTCCGGGTGGTGGATCTGCTGCTGACCAATTTCCATCTGCCCGAGTCGACCCTGCTCATGCTGGTGTGCGCGCTGGGCGGTCACGAGCGGGTGATGGCCGCCTACCGCCACGCGGTGGCGGCGCGCTATCGCTTTTTCAGTTACGGGGACGCCATGCTGGTGGAACGCAACGATGCGCTTTGAGCTGCTGGCCCGGGACGGCGCGGCGCGGCGCGGCCGGCTGCACTTCGCGCGCGGCACGGTGGAGACGCCGGCCTTCATGCCCGTGGGCACCTACGGCACGGTGAAGGCCATGACCCCCGAGGAGCTGCGCGCGGTGGGGGCGCAGATGATCCTCGGCAACACCTTCCATCTCATGCTGCGCCCGGGCACCGACATCATCGCCCGCCACGGCGACCTGCACGGCTTCATGCACTGGGACGGCCCCATCCTCACCGACTCCGGCGGCTTCCAGGTGTACAGCCTGGCCGAGATGCGCAAGATCAGCGAGGAAGGGGTGGTGTTCCGCTCGCCG
>JALVPS010000174.1 GCA_027031685.1 Gammaproteobacteria bacterium
GCAACCCGCAACAGGTGCTGCTGCGGCTGCATGCCAAGCTCACCAGTCCGGACGCCGCCGACACCACGGCCTACGCGGTGAGCGACAACAGCTGGAGCGAGAGCGGCATCACCTGGAACAACCGGCCGGCGGCGGGCAGCGCGCTCGACACGCGCCGCATCGACAAGACCGGCTACCGCGACGTGGATTTCGACGTGACCAGCTATGTGGCCGGCCTGCGCCAGCAGGGCATCAATCAGGCCAGCTTCGTGCTGAAGAACGACTTCGCCACCTCGGCCCTCGTGCAGGCCCGCTCGCGTGAGGCCTCGGATGCGGGCCAGCGCCCGCGCCTGGTGGTCACCGAGTGAGCCCGCGCCGTGTACCGGAACGGGTCGGCACGGGGCGCCTCGAAGCGGGTGGATGATGGCATTTTTCGCAACACGAGATAAAAAGCACGGGCCGCTGCCACGGCGGACGGCCCGGCGCCCAGGGCGGGCCGCGCCCCGCCACCATGAAAAAAAGCCTCGCGGCAAGATAACTCAGGAGACGTCAATGCAACTCATTCCGGTCATCCTTTCCGGCGGTTCGGGTACCCGCTTGTGGCCCCTGTCACGGGAGAGCTACCCCAAGCAGTTCCTTTCCCTGTTCAACGACCGTTCGCTCTTTCAGAACACGGTGCGGCGCGTGAGCAAGCTGCCCGGCGCCACCGCCCCGCTGGTGGTGTGCAGCGAGCAGCACCGCTTCATCGTCGCCGAGCAGCTGGCGGCCATGGACGTGGCGCCGCTGTCCATCCTGCTCGAGCCCGAGGGGCGCAACACCGCCCCGGCCGTGCTGGCGGCGGCCCTGTTCAGCACCATGTTCCGCGACAACGGCCGCGCCGACGACGCCCTGGACATCCTGTCCGGCGATGCGGTGCTGCTGGTGCTGCCCTCGGACCACCTGCTCAAGGAGAGCGTGGCCTTCTACCGCGCCCTCAAGGAGGGGATGCGGCTGGCCGCCGAGGGCCATCTGGTGACCTTCGGCATGACCCCGCGCGGGCCGGAGACCGGTTTCGGCTACGTGGTGGCCGGCGAGTCGCTGGGCGAGGGCGATGGGCGGCAGGTGCGCCGCTTCGTGGAGAAGCCGGATCGCGCCACCGCCGAACGCCTGCTGGCGGACGGCGAGTGCTACTGGAACAGCGGCATGTTCCTGTTCCGCGCCTCGGCCATCATGGCGGAGGCCAACCGCCACGTGCCGCGCATGCTGCAGTGCTGTCGCCGCGCCCTGGCGCAGAACCGTAGCGAGTCGCGCTTCGTGCGTCTGGACCCGGCCAGCTTCGCGCGCTGCGAGAACACCTCACTGGACTACGCCATCATGGAGCGGAGCGAGCGGGTGGCCGTGGTCCCCTGCGAGGCGCCCTGGACCGACCTCGGCTCCTGGGATGCGCTGTGGGCGCTGCAGCGCGATGAGCACGGCAACCACTTCCAGGGCGACACCGTGGACCACGATTCGCGCGGCTGCTACGTGCGCGCCGAGCACCGCCTGGTGGCCACCCTGGGTCTGAAGGACGTGGTGGTGGTGGAGACCGAGGACGCCGTGCTGGTGGCCGACCGCCACCGCGTGCAGGAGATCAGGCAGGTGGTGGGCCAGCTCAAGGCCGGGCGGCGCCGCGAGGCGGACAGCCACAATCACGTGCTGCGCCCCTGGGGGGCGTACCGCTCCATCCAGAACGACGACCGCTTCCAGGTCAAGCGCATCACCGTCAAGCCGGGTGCCAAGCTGTCGCTGCAGATGCACCATCACCGCGCCGAGCACTGGATCGTCGTGCGCGGCACCGCGCGTGTCACCTGTGGGGACCGCGTGTTCATCCTCAGCGAGAACGAATCCACCTATATCCCGCTGGGCGTCAGGCACCGGCTGGAGAACCCGGGCCGCATCCCGCTCGAGCTGATCGAGATCCAGACCGGCAGCTACCTGGAGGAGGACGATATCGTGCGCTTCGACGACGCCTATGGGCGCGACGGGACCGGGGCCGGCGATGCCGCGCCGGTGGAGGCGCGCCGCCCATGAACGCCGCCGCCGATCAGCACCCGGCCGGGCAGCGCCGCTTCGACACCCGCTTCGAGGCCGGCAGCCAGCGCCACCACCACCGCGTCCATGTGGAGCTGCGCGTCGGCGTGCACGGCGAGGTGTACCGCGCCACCAACTGGAGCGAGGACGGCCTGCGCCTGGAGGGCTTCCGCGAATCGGTGGAGGTGGGGGATGTGCTGCCGCTCAACGTGCACATCCCCTTCCAGGGCTTCCTCATGGCCTTCAGCGTCAATGCCCGCGTGCGCTACGTGGACGCCCGGAGCGGGGCCGTGGGCCTGCAGTTCATCGACCTGGACGAACGCCAGCTGGAGCTGCTGCGCTATTTCTCCGACAACCTGTTGCGCGGGCGCATGGCGCGGGTGGACGAGACCATCCGCCGGGTGGACATCCCCGTCACGCCGCCCTCCGAGCAGCCCGACGAGCCGGTGGCCCTGCCGGACGCCGGCAAGAAGCGCAAGCCGCCCACCCTGCGCATGGCCCTGCTGTACGGCGTGGCGGGGTTGGTGCTCACCGCCCTGGTGGTGGCCAGCATCTACGCCAGCTTCTTCCGCCTGGAGGTGGACACCGCCGTGGTGCGCGCCCAGGTGGAGCCCATCGTGGCCCCCGACAAGGGCGTGGTGAGCGCCGTGTACGTGGCCCCCGGCGACCGGGTGGCGCGCGGCGAACCGCTGGTCAGGCTCGCCAACCAGGAGCTGGCCACGCGCATCGAGAAGGCGCGCGTGGCGCTGGAAGAGCTGCGTCTGTCACGCGACGCCCTGCGCGCCAGCCTGGAGGACGGCACCCAGTCGCTGCAGGTGTACCGCCAGCTGGCCGAGGGCAAGCTGGAGGCGGCGCGACAGAAGGTGGACGCGGCCCGCAAGCGGGTGGCCCTCACGCGCCGTGACCTGCAGCGCAAGCGCGCCCTGCTGGACGACGGCGTGGTGACCCGGGCCGAGGTGGAGGCGGCCGAGCTGGCCCACAAGTCGGCCCAGGAGGCCCTGGGGGTGGCCCGCGCCGAGCTGAAGGTGGCCGAGGCGGTGGCCGGCGCCGCCGCCAGCGGGCGCTACTTCTCCGACAAGCGGCAGGAATTCAGCATCGAGCAGCGGCGCAGCGAGCTGGCCAACATGGAGCGGCGCATCGCCCTGGAAGAGGAAAAGTTCAAGTTCCTCCAGCAGCAACGCGAGCGGCTGGTGCTGCGCGCCCCCTATGATGGGCGGGTGGTGCAGGTGCCCAAGTCGGCGGGCAACCTGGTGGCTGCCGGCGAACCGGCGGTGGTGCTGGAACGGGCCGATATCCCCCAGGTGCACGCCTATCTCACCCAGCAGGAGCTGCTCAAGGTGCGCAAGGGCAGCCAGGCCACGGTGTACGTGCCGGCCATCGACCGCCACCTGATGGCCACGGTGGTATCCATCGACACCCTGCCGGCCATCGGCGAGGCGGGTGACGTGCAGCTCGACCAGGCTGGCCGCGAGGCGCGCAACGGCCACGTGGTGCTGGCCCTCCGGCCCGAGGAGGTGCTGCAGTACGCCGGTGACCTGTCCGGCGGGCTGCCGGTCATCGTCAACTTCGAGCGCAGCACCTCCTCGCGCCTGGTGAACAGCCTGGTGGCCCTGTTCCGGGGCGGCGACGATGGGCCCGCCGCGGCCGACCGCCGGCCCGCTCTCAAGGCCCGCCTCGATCTGTGAGCACCACCGCCAGCCGGGCCGCCCCGCGGGGGGGGCGCGACGCCGGCCCGCCCTGGTACCACTGGAGCAACCTGCTGCCGTTGTACCTGTACGTGACGGCGCTGGTGCTGGCCCTCCTGCACCTGCCCAACAACGTGTGGAACCCCCGCACCCACCAGGTGCTGGCCGGGCTGGGCCTGATCGGCCTGTGGCGCTACGGCTGGTGGGCCGTGCACCTGGTGCGCGCCAAGTGGTTCACCCACCGCGTCTATCCGCGCGAGCGGGCCGCGGCGGACGCCCTGTGGGCCGGTGGCTGGCGGCCGCGCCATCTGTATTTCATGATGACTACCTTCAAGGAGGCGCCGGACATCACCCGCGCCGTGCTGCGCTCCATCGTCGACGAGTGCCGCCGTGCCCGCCTGCCGGCGCAGCTGTTCGTGGGCACCGGCAGCCACTTTGACGAGGCGGTCATCGACGGCTACCTGCAGGAGATCGACGGCCACCGCTGGCTGGAGGTGGTGCTGGTGCGGCAGAGCGCGCCGGGCAAGCGCATGGCCATCGGCGCCGCCCTGCGGGCCATGGCGCGGCGCGGCATCCGTGGCGACGACCCGGTGGTGTTCATGGACGGTGACGCCATCCTGGAGCGCGACTGCCTGTCGCGCTGCCTGTCGCTCATGGGCCTGGACCCGCAGCTGCGCGCCCTGACCACCAACGAGAAGGCGCTGGTACGCGGCCCCGACTGGATCCAGGACTGGCTGGACCTGCGCTTCGCCCAGCGCGACCTGGGCATGCGCTCCCACGCCCTGTCGCGCAAGGTGCTCACCCTCACCGGCCGCCTGTCGGTGTTCCGCGCCGGCGACGTGACGCGGCGGGACTTCATCCGCCTCATCGAGTCGGACCACCTGGACCACTGGCTGTGGGGCCGCTTCCGCTTCCTGTCCGGCGACGACAAGAGCACCTGGTACTGGCTGCTGCAGCGCGGCGCGGCCATGACCTACGTGCCGGACGCCATGGTGTACACCATCGAGAAGGTGGGCGACTCGGCCTTCGACTACGTCAAGCAGACCCTGCTGCGCTGGTCCGGCAACATGATGCGCAACGGCGCGCGGGCCATGGCCCTGGGGCCGCGCCGGGTGGGGCCGTTCATCTGGTGGTGCATCGTCGACCAGCGCATCGCCGTGTGGACCTCCCTGGTGAGCCCGGCGGTGGCCCTGTCCACGGCCCTGTTCGTCACCCCCACCTTCCTGGTGGTGTACGTGCTGTGGATCGCCACCACGCGCTTCATCACCTCCCTGGTGCTGTTCGGCCACGGCCGGCGCGTCAACCTGCGCTTCCCCTTCCTGCTGTACGCCGGCCAGCTGCTCAACGCCAGCCTCAAGGTGTACATCTGGTTCCGCCTGCCCAAGCAGCGCTGGAAGAATCGCGGCAACCAGCGCGCCCGGCAGGGGCAGGGCGGGGTGTGGGCGCTGCGCAACGCGGCCGCCTTCCTCCTCACCACCCTGGCGGTGGCGGCGCTGCTGTTCTTCGTCATGACCTACGTCGGCCCCCTGCGCCTGCCCGACCAGCACGTCTGGCATGACCTGCTGCACTGAGCGTCGGTGGGCGGCGCTGCTGCTGGCGCTGGCGCTGGCCACGCCGGCGGCGGCCCGCGAGTGGCGGGTGGCCCCGGGCGGGGCCGGCGGCGGGACGCCCGACCTGCAGGATGTGCTCGCGCGGGTGCGGCCCGGTGATGTCGTCACCCTGGCGCCGGGCGAGTACCGCGTCAGCCTGGTCACCCGGGTGGACGGCACGGCCGCGGCGCCCATCACCCTGCGCGGCCCGGCCAGCGCGGTGCTGCGCAGCGACGGCCGGCGCGGCCGCCTGTTCGACCTGCGCCACGACTACTACCACCTGGAGGGCTTCACCCTGGACGGCCGCCACGGCGCGCCGGACCGGCGCGACGGCTACGTCAACAAGCTGCTGTACGTGCAGGGGCGGCGCCCCGCGGCCGGGGTGCGGGGGCTGCGCGTGGTGGGCCTGACCCTGCGCAACGCCGGCGGCGAGTGCCTGCGCATCCGCCACCGCGCCAGCGACATCGAGGTGCGCGACAGCGACATCCACCACTGCGGCCTGTTCGACTATCGCTTCGGCGGCGGCCGCCAGAACGGCGAGGGCATCTACGTGGGCACTTCCAGCCGGCAGTGGAACGACGGCCGCAACCCGCTGCCGGGGCCGGACACCACCCACGCTGTGCGCCTGCTGGGCAACCGCATCGCCACCCACGGCGCGGAGTGCGTGGACGTGAAGGAGGGGGCGCACGACGTGCGCATCGAGGGCAACCGCTGCAGCGCCGTGCGCGACCCGCGCGCCGGGGCCATCAACCTGCGCGGCGACCACAACACGGTGCGCGGCAACCACATCAGCGACGTGGCCGGCTTCGGCGTGCGCTTGGGCGGCAGCCGCGTGGCCGGGCGGCGCTACGGCCTGCACAACGTGGTGCGCGACAACCGCATCGAGCGGGCCGCGGCCGGCGGCCTCAACGTGCGCGCCTGGCCGCAGGACCGCATCTGCGGCAACCGCTTCGGGCTGGCGGTGACGCCCCGCTGGCGGGGGCCGGCGCGGGGCATCGACCCGGCGGCGCCCTGTCCGCCCGATCAGTCGTCGGCGGGGAAGCGGTAGCGGCGCAGGGTCATGTCGATGCGCGTGCCCTTCTCGATGTGGCGCGCGTGCAGCGGCAGATTGTGCAGCGCCGGCGCCAGGCACAGGGTGGTGTCGCGCTTCCGGCTCTGGCGCTGCACGTGGTAGCTGAGGCAGGAGAACTCGCCCGCCGGCACGCTCATGTCCTCTTCGCCCTGCAGCGTGAAGCGCAGCGTCTTGAACTTGCCCCGTTCCACCACCGGATAGGACAGCGTGGCCCGCCCCGGCCCGGCGTCGCGCATGAGGGCCAGCTCCACGCTGGAGCGGTCCAGGGTGCCGGGCGGCACGTCCAGCACGTAGTCGCGTTTCCAGTAGTGTCCCTCGACGCGCCTGTCCTGCAGCTGCAGCACCTCCACGCGGGACTTGCCCTTGCGCCGCTGCTCGTAGCGGTAGCTGTCCAGCACGAAGCGCCCGCCCACCACCCGGCCCCGGCTCACCTCGGTGATGACGTCGTCGCGGAACAGGGCCGCCAGCCCCTTGCTGACCGTGCGCTTGGCGTATTCGAAGCGGTCGCCCTCGTAGCGCAGGGTGACGCGCACTTGGCCCAAGGTGAGGCCGCTCACGGCGATGCGGTAGGTGGCCTCGAAGGGTGGCGGGCGGTGCGGCGCGGCGGCCGCGGCGAGGGGCAGGCAGAGCAGCAACAGCAGCAGGCGGGCGATGGCGGGCATGGCGTCGGTCCGGTGACGGTGGGGAGGCCAGTGTGGGCGGGCGCAGCTTAACGGCCGCTGAAGGTGGGCGTCCAGCGTCGTCAGTCGTAGCGGGGCGGTTCGTCCGGCGGCTGGGTCTTGAAGCGCCGATGCACCCACAGGTACTGGGCCGGGTGCTCGCGCACCACGGCCTCCAGTAGGGCGTTGACGCGGGTGGCGTCGCGCACGTCGTCGCCGCTGGGGAAGTCCGTCAGGGCGGGCAGGATGCGGATCTCGAAGCCGCTGCCGTCGGCCTTGCGGATGGGGAAATAGGGCACCACCGGCGCGCCGCTGCGGGCCGCCAGGCGGGCGGTGGCGGTGAGGGTAGCGGTGGTCACGCCGAAGAAGGGGGCGAACACGCCCTGCTTGAGGCCGAAGTCCTGGTCCGGGGCGTACCAGGTGGGCAGCCCCTCGGCCAGCCCGCGCAGGAAGCTGCGCAGGTCCTGGCGCAGGAAGATGCGGCGCGTGAAGCGCTCCCGGCCGCGCCGCATCATGGCCTCCACGAGCGGGTTGCGTGAGCGTTTGTACATCACCTGCAGGGGGTGCGGCGTGTCGGCCAGGGCCAGGGCCAGGATCTGCCCGCCGATGTCCAGCGCGGTCATGTGGCCGGTGAGCAGGATGACGCCGCGTCCCCGGGCCAGGGCGGCCTGCAGGTGGTCCATGCCGCGGATGTCGCCCAGGGCGCGCAGCCGCGCCGGCGACCCCCACCAGGACAGGCCGGTGTCCAGCAGGGCCTGGCCCAGGTGCTCGAAGCTCTGCCGCAGCAGGTGTGCGCGGGCCGCCTCGTCCAGCTCGGGAAAGCACAGGCGCAGGTTGGTGGCGGCGATGCGGCGCCGCTTGCCGGCCACGCGCAGCAGGGCGCGCCCCAGGACGCGGCCCAGGGCGGACTGCTGGCGGAAGGGCAGGCGGGTGGCCAGCCACAGCAGGCCGAAGCCGGTCCACAGCGGCCAGTAGCGGGGCGCGAGCGTCTCGGGCAGCGGGAGCGGGGTGCGGTCGCGCAAGGCGGGGCGGTCAGTCCCGCAGCAGGGCGGACACTTTCTTGAAGGCCTCGTGCTGCGCGTCGCGCAGCCATTCGAACAGCACCGACTCGGTGGGGGCGTGGTACACGCCCACCTGACGCAGGCGGTTGAGGGCGCTCTTCCAGTGGGCCATCTTCTGCGAGCACACGGCGTCGTCGGCCACGTACACCTCCAGCCCGTCATCGTGCAGCTCCAGTGCGGTCTGCAGTACGCACACGTGCGTCTCCATGCCGGTCACGATCACCTGCCGCCGGTGGCTGGCGCGCACCGCCTCGCGGAAATCGTCCGCCCCGCAGCAGGAGAAGCTGGTCTTGTCGAAGTAGCGTGCATCCGCCGGCAGGGCGCTGCGCACCTTGTCCACGGTGGGCCCCAGGCCGGCCGGATACTGCTCGGTGTACAGCACCGGAATGTCCAGCATGGCGGCGGTGCGCAGCAGGCGCGCCGTGTTGTCGATCATGCGGCTGCGGGCCGGCTCGACCATGGCGTTGGCGAGCCGTTCCTGGATGTCGATGCACAGCAGCAAGCTGTCTTCCCTGCGGCAGAGCGGTGTCATGGGCCTATAACCAGTCGTTGATTTTTTCCAGGTCGCCGACGGTCAGGGTGCCTGCCGCCTGCTTGAGACGAAACGTGCTGAGGATGTAGTCGTAGCGGGCGCGGCTGTAGTCGCGCCTGGCGCGATAGGTGTCACGCAGGGCCAGCAGCACGTCCACCGCCGTGCGCGTACCCACCTCGTAGCCGGCCTCCACCGCCTCGTGGGCCGTGCGGGTGGACGCCAGGGCCTGGCGCAGCGCCTTGACGCGGCTGATGCCGGCCAGCACGTTCAGGTAGGAGGCGCGCGTCTGGCGGATGGTCTCGCGTTTCTGCCGGTCCAGCTGGCGCTCGGCCTGGGTGAGCAGGCTGCGCGCCTCGGCCACCTGGGCGCTGATGCGCCCGCCGGTGTATAGCGGCACCTGCAGCGCCAGGCCCACCACGGTGTCGGTGGCCTTGCCCTCGCTGAAGCCGCCGGAATCGTCCTGCACGCCGTGCTCGGCGCTCAGGGCCAGGGTGGGCAGGCGGCCGGCGCGGCGGCGCTTGACCTCCTGACGGGCGCTCTGCACGGCGTAGCGGGCGGCGCGCAGGGCCAGGCTGTTCTCCAGCGCCTTCTTCACCCAGGCGTCGATGTCCTGCGGCTCGGGCACGGCCAGCGGGAAGTCGTCCTTGAGCGGCGCCAGGCTGTCCGGCAGCCGGCCGATGATGACGCGCAGGTTCTCCCGCGCCACGTCCAGCCGGTTCTCGGCGTCGATCTCCTGCGCGGTGGCCAGGTCGTGCTTGGCCTCCGACTCGCGCACGTCGGTGACCGGCAGCAGGCCCACCTCGAAGCGCTCGCGGGTCTGCTCCAGCTGATGGGCGATGGCGGCCTTTTCGGCCTTGGCGAATTCGAGGTTGTCTTGCGCCGCCAGCACGTCGAAGTAGGCCTCGGCGGTGCGCACGATGAGTGCCTGGCGGGCCGCCTCGAACTCGGCCTGGGCCTGGGCGATGCGGCTGTCGGCCTGGGCCAGCCGCAGCCAGCTCTGGCGGTTGTACAGGCTCTGGTCGAGGCGCAGGCCGTAGCGCTTGCGGGTGAAGGTGGTGTCGTCGAAGAAGGGACTGCGCGCCGGCGGCACGTCGTCGTAGCGCTGGTCATGGCTCTCCACGCCGGCGCTGGCGTTGATCTGCGGCAGGAGGGCCGACCTGGCCTGCGGCCGGCCCTGCAGGGTGGCCTGCAGTTGGGCGCGGGCGGCGGCCAGCTGCGGGTCGGCCTCGGTGGCCAGCCGGTACACGTCGGCGAGGTCCTCGGCGTGCAGGGCGGGGCCGTGCAGCAGACACAGCCCCAGCAGGGCGGATGCGATGAATGAGGGTTTGCTGCCAAGCATCGTGGACTACCTGTTGTTATTGAATCCGGCGACCGGTCCCGGCGGAAGCGGTCGCCCGCCGGACGGGGCCGGGCGGGCGCGCCGAGTATATTAGTATTTTCTAATCTTTCTCAAACGAACCCGATTCAATAGGTGGGCATTGCAGTGTCCACCTCGCGCGCCCAGGCGTCAATGCCACCCTTGAGATTGATGATCTGCGAAAAGCCGGCCTGTTCCAGCCACAGGCCCACCTGCCAGCTGCGGATGCCGTGATGGCAGACGACCACGATTTCCTGGTCGCGGTCCCAGTCGCCGACAGTGGCCGGCACCTGACGCATGGGCACCAGCACGGAATCGGGCAGGTGGACGATGCGGTATTCCCAGGGTTCGCGCACGTCCAGCACCAGTGGCGGAGGCGCGGCCCGGACCAAGTGGTCCTGCAGCTCGCGCGGCGTCAGGTGCCGCATGGGCGGGGGGTCAGAGGACGAAGCCGGGGCGCGGCTCGCGGCCCAGCAGGTGCCTGACGGAGGTCTCGAACAGGCCGCTGTGGTCGAAGGCCTCGGGGCCGGTGCGGGTCACCAGCATGGCCTCCATGACCGGCGCGCGGCCGACGATGATGAACAGGCGGCCACCCACCGCCAGCTGTTCCTCGAAGCGGGTGTCGTACTCGGCCACGGCGCCGGTGACAGCGATGGCGTCGAATTCCAGCTCGCCGTGACGCCAGCCCCAGGCGGCATCGCCCGTCTCCAGGGTCACGTTGTCGATGCCGTGCGCCGCCAGCCGCTGGCCGGCGCGCTCGGTGAAGTCCTCGTGGATGTCCACGCTCAGCACCTGGCCGGCCAGCCGCGCCAGGCAGGCGGTGAGAAAGCCGCTGCCGGTGCCCACCTCCAGCACGCGGTCGCCGGGGCGCAGGGCCAGGGCCTGCAGCAGCCTGCCCTCCAGCTTGGGGGGGAACATGGTCTCGCCGTGGCCGATGGGGATGGCCAGGTCCATGAAGGCCAGGGCGCGCCTTCCCTCCGGCACGAAGTCCTCGCGCGGCACCTCGCGCAGCACGTCCAGCACCCGCTGGTCCAGCACGTCCCAGGGACGCACCTGCTGCTCGATCATATTGAAGCGGGCGATGTCGGGATTGGGTTCGGTCATGGGCAGGCCTCGTGGCTGGCGTGGAGGGGTCCGCCGGGCAAGGTTACGGAGATCGCCAGGGGGCGGCAAGTGGCCGCCGGGGGCGGGTGGCGCCGACGTGGCGCGGGTCACCGATTGGCGGCAACCCGCGCGAGTTGTGTCCCAGTCCGGTTGCGGGATGCTTGTCACATCTCGTCAATGGGTAATAATCGGCGCCGGATACGGTCAACCGGCAGGAAGCACTCCCCCCGTCCATGATCGATTATGGAGACAGCCCGGCCCGATCCGCGGAGCTGCTGCGCATGGTGGTGCCCAGACTGGCGCAACTGCGCCTGCCGCTGGATCCGGTCAACTACGCCCTCTGGTACGAGTACTATCTGGGGCGCAACGATATGCTCAATGCCCGGCTGGACGAGATCGCGGAGGGCAAGGTGCCCTATTCGCAGGGTCTGGCGGTCAAGCTGTTCTACGACTACATCCTCAATGCCGGTCCGGAGCGGGTGGACCGCGTGGGCGCCGAGGTGCGTTCCCTGCTGAGCGAGCTGATGACCCTGTTCAGGGAGACACGCGGCAACATAGACCGCCAGACCGAGCAACTGGAGGAGAGCAGCCGTTCCCTGGAGGCAGCCGCGGAGTCCACCGAGATCACCGATCTGGTGGCCAGGATCGTGGCGCAGACACGCGAGATCGTGGCCGCCAACCGCGAGTTCAACGCCCGCCTCAACGAGAGCACCGCCGAGGCCAACCGCCTGCGCGAGGACCTGGAGCGCATCCGTGCCGAGGCGGCCACCGACCCGCTCACCGGCGTGGCCAACCGCAAGACCTTCGACGAGGCGCTGGAGGCGGCCCTGGCGGAGAGCGAGGTGAGCGGCGACGAGGTGAGCCTGCTCATGGTGGATGTGGACTTCTTCAAGAAGATCAACGACGAGCACGGCCACCTGGTGGGCGACAAGGTGCTCAAGTTCCTGGCCGCCACCCTCCGGCAGACCGTCAAGGGCAAGGACCTGGTGGCCCGCTACGGTGGCGAGGAGTTCGCCATCATCCTCAAGGGCACGCGCTGCGAGGACGCCGTGGTGGTGGCGGAGTCCATCCGCCAGGCGGTGGAGAGCGCCAAGCTCAAGCGCACCGGCACGGACGAGGAGCTGGGTCGCGTCACCGTGTCGGTGGGGGTGGGCAGCTCGCGCCACTTCCGCAGCCCGGACGGGCTCATCGGCGCCGCCGACCAGGCCCTGTACGTCTCCAAGCGCAACGGCCGCAACCGCGTCACCGCGTCCTGCCAGGACTGAGCGTACGGGTTGGTGGTCGCTCTCCCTCCGCTTGCCGGGTGTCCGGGCCACCGGCATCCCCGCTTTCCATTCCGGACGATAGCCCCCGGACGGCGAGCGCTCGTGTGAGGCATCCCCTTTGCCCTGCCTGCCGTGTCATGCCGATGGCGGGTAGGGTGCGGCCCGTTCGCTTTTCCCCGAACCCGGCGCGGGTTGCCGGCGCAGGGGCGGGGACGTTGTGCTAAGGTTGACCGGGCCGGGGGTGTGGACCGTGGGTCCACTGAGAGAGACTCTTTGAACCTGATCGGGTTGAGACCCGCGTAGGGAAGGCCATCGACGACGCGCTGCCTCCCGCTCTCCGGCCCCGTTCCGTTTCCGAGCAAGAGGTGCTGTTCCCGCCATGAGCGCCATCCCCGAAGAATTTCTCCGCAAGACGGCCGAGCTGTCCGAAGAGGTCACCCGGCCATTCCCCAACTCGCGCAAGATCTATGTGCAGGGCTCGCGCCCGGACATTCGCGTGCCGATGCGCGAGATCGGCCAGTCGCCCACCCCGGCCAGCTTCGGCGCCGAGGAGAACCCGCCCATCTATGTCTATGACACCTCCGGGCCCTACACCGACCCGGAGGTGCGCATCGACCTGACCAAGGGACTGCCGGCGGTGCGCACCGCATGGATCGAGGCGCGTGGCGACACCGAGCAGCTCGACGGCCCCAGTTCCGAGTACGGTCGCGCGCGCCAGGCCGATCCGGCGCTGGCGCATCTGCGCTTCGCGCACATCCGGCCGCCGCGCCGCGCGAAACTGGGCCGCAACGTCACACAGATGCACTATGCTCGCCAGGGCATCGTCACCCCCGAGATGGAGTTCGTGGCGATCCGCGAGAACCAGCGCCTGGACGCGCTGCGCCGGGATCCGCGCTACGCCAGGCTGCTGCGCCAGCATCCCGGGCGGTCCTGGGGCGCGAACCTGCCGGAGGAGATCACCCCGGAGTTCGTGCGTGAGGAGGTGGCGGCGGGGCGCGCCATCATCCCGGCCAACATCAACCACCCGGAGCTGGAGCCGATGATCATCGGGCGCAATTTCCGGGTGAAGATCAATACCAACATCGGCAACTCGGCGGTGACCTCCTCCATCGCGGAGGAGGTGGAGAAGATGGCTTGGTCGGCGCGTTGGGGCGGCGACACCCTGATGGATCTCTCCACCGGCAAGAACATCCATGAGACCCGCGAGTGGATCCTGCGCAACGCCCCCATGCCCATCGGCACCGTGCCCATCTACCAGGCGCTGGAGAAGGTGGACGGCAAGGCCGAGGAACTCACCTGGGAGATCTTCCGCGACACCCTGATCGAGCAGGCCGAGCAGGGGGTGGACTACTTCACCATTCATGCCGGGGTGCTTTTGCGCTATGTGCCGCTCACCGCCGAGCGGGTCACTGGCATCGTTTCGCGCGGCGGCTCCATCATGGCCAAGTGGTGCCTGGCCCACCACCGGGAGAACTTCCTCTACACCCACTTCGAGGAGATCTGCGAGATCATGAAGGCCTACGACGTGGCCTTCAGCCTCGGTGACGGCCTGCGCCCCGGCTCCATCGCGGACGCCAACGACGCGGCCCAGTTCGGCGAGCTGGAGACCCTGGGCGAGCTGACTCGCATCGCCTGGGGGCACGACGTGCAGGTGATGATCGAGGGGCCGGGGCACGTCCCCATGCAGATGATCAAGGAGAACATGGACAAGGAGCTGCGCGACTGCTTCGAGGCGCCCTTCTACACCCTGGGGCCGCTGGTCACCGACATCGCGCCCGGCTACGATCACATCACCTCCGGGATCGGCGCGGCCAACATCGGCTGGTACGGCACCGCCATGCTCTGCTACGTCACCCCCAAGGAGCACCTGGGCCTGCCCAACAAGGACGACGTGCGCGAGGGCATCATCACCTACAAGCTGGCGGCGCACGCCGCCGATCTGGCCAAGGGTCTGCCCGGCGCGCAGATCCGCGACAACGCCCTGTCCAAGGCGCGCTTCGAATTCCGCTGGGAGGACCAGTTCAACCTGGGCCTGGACCCGGGGCGGGCGCGCGAATACCACGACGAGACCCTGCCCAAGGACTCCGCCAAGGTGGCCCATTTCTGCTCCATGTGCGGGCCCCACTTCTGCTCCATGAAGATCACCCAGGACGTGCGCGAGTACGCCGCCGCCAAGGGTATCACCCAGGTGGAACAGGCCCTGGAGGCGGGCATGCAGGAGAAGGCCGCCGAGTTCGTGCGCGAGGGCGGCAAGCTCTACAAGGCCCTGTGACGGCGCGGGCGGCTCCACGCGGCGGTTGCACTGTCGGCCGGGCGGGGTAGTCGCGCGCTGTGCCGTGGACATGACGGGCAACCTCGCGAAAAAACCTGGCGGGGTGGCGTCTCTGCCGGTGGTGATGCCCGTGGCCCGCCAGGGGACGGATCGCCATGCCCTGTGGCAGCCGTTTGCGGGCCGGATGGGCCTGCGACAGCATCCTGCAATTTCTTCGGCTTTCAATCACTTGTTGGCATGAATTGTCACCGGGCGGACAGAATGTCCGGCAAGCCGGTGAACTCGCTGCATTTTTTGCTAGACTCCTCAATGGCGGTCGTGTGCGGGACATCGGTTGCGCCGGGTTCGCGAGCCGCGTCACGCTGCGCCGCCCGCTGGTCTGTTACAAGACGCGACACACATCACTGCCATACCACACGGGACCACCAGAGGATCACCATGCGGGCCATCGTCGTCGCCATCGTCTGTCTCGTCACCCTCAACAGCTGCGCCCTGCCGGGCATCGACCGTTTCCGCGCCTCGTCGCTGCGCCAGACCCTGACCCTCAAAGGCTTCTGTGATTCCATTGCGCGCTGCGTGTCGCGCGCCGTGCAGCGCGACCGCCAGGCCGACCCGGACGGCACCCTCGTGGTGCGCGCCGCCACGACCCACACCGCGCCGGGCGGGGTGCTCACCGAGGTGGTCCTGCAGCGTCCGGCAGGCGAGATCGAGGCCATCTACGCCTTCCGCCAGATCTCCGACACGGAGACGCGCGCCGTGCTGATCGGCGCCGATCCCGACGACCCCCGCCAGCAGGCCCGCATGGCCCGCCTGATGGGCATCGTCCAGTCCTGCGCCCGCTGAGTCGTCGCCCCCGGCGGTTGCTTTCTCGGCCGGGACGCGCCATATAGCTGACCACAGAACCGTCGCCCGCTTGATCCGGGTCATCGGCCGGACGCGGGCGCGGTGGTCTATTTGGCGCATGAAGGCCGATCACCTCGGCCATCCAGCAACCAGAGGAGTAACGCCATGTCCGCTGAACTGACACCCGAACAGCTCGCCGAGCTGCGCGAGGCCCTGCAACGACGCTTCGACGAACTGTGGGCGGAGATCCGGGAGGAGGCCGCCGCGCGCAGGGAGGAGACCTTCAGCCGGCTGGCCAGCGAGGCGCCGGACATCGAGGACCAGTCGGTGGCCGACCAGCTGGTGGACCTGGAGCTGACCACCATCGACCGGCAGGTGGAGGAGGTGCGCGAGATCCAGGCCGCCTGGTTCCGCATGAAGGAGGGCATCTACGGCGAGTGCATCGACTGCCACGCCCCCATCGGCTACGAGCGGCTCAAGGCCTTCCCCACGGCGCAGCGCTGCCTCACCTGCCAGGACATCTACGAGAAGACGCACGCCGAGCCGCCCCATCCCTCCCTGTAGACGCGCCGTGCCATGGCCGGGCGGATCCTGATCGGCACCTCGGGCTGGTCCTACGACCACTGGCGGGGCCGATTCTATCCGGCCGATCTGCCTCCGGCCGGGCGCCTGGCCTGGTACGCGCGGCACTTCGACACGGTGGAGATCGACAACAGCTTCTACCACCTGCCGGGGGAGGCCGCGCTGGACGGCTGGCGCGCGGCGGTGCCGCCCGGCTTCGTGTTCGCCGTCAAGGCCAGCCGCTTCATCACCCACATGAAGAAGCTGCGCGAGCCGCAGCGCACGCTG
>JALVPS010000175.1 GCA_027031685.1 Gammaproteobacteria bacterium
TGATGTACAGGGCGTGCTCGGAGACGTGCTCGGGCGGCTTGATCTTGTAGGTGGAGCCGACCAGCATCTCCGGCCGCTCCACGCTCTCGTGCATCTGGATGATCTCCGCGCCACCCGGCAGGGTCTCTTGGCCGGCCGCCTTGGCATCGTCCTCCTGCTCGCTGGCCACTTTGTAGCCGACGATCTTCTTCTCGATCTTGATGGTCATGGCGGGCTCCTCTTAGAACTTGCCGTAATACCCTTCCTTCAGGGCGTCGTAGAGATTGGCGGCGGTGTGCACCTCGCCGTCGTACTCGATCTCCTCGTTGCCCTTGGCGTGCACCACCGTGCCATCCTCCAGCTTGAACTCGTAGGTGGTGTTCTCCAGGTCCTGTTCCTTGACCAGCACGCCCTGGAAGGCCTCCGGGTTGAAGCGGAAGGTGGTGCAGCCCTTGAGCCCCTGCTCGTAGGCGTACAGGTAGATGTCCTTGAACTGCTCGTAGGGGAAGTCCGTGGGCACGTTGGCGGTCTTGGAGATGGACGAGTCGATCCACTTCTGCGCCGCCGCCTGCACGTCCACGTGCTGGGTGGGGGTCACGTCGTCGGCGGCGATGAAGTAGTCCGGCAGCCGCTCGGCGGGATCCTCCGAGAAGGGCATGGCGCGCGGGTTGACCAGCGCCCGGTAGGCCAGCAGCTCGAAGGAGTACACGTCCACCTTCTCCTTGGTCTTGCGCCCCTCGCGGATGACGTTGCGCGCGTAGTGGTGGGAGAAGCTGGGCTCGATGCCGTTGCTGGCGTTGTTGGCCAGCGACAGGGAGATGGTGCCGGTGGGGGCGATGGAGCTGTGGTGCGTAAAGCGCGCGCCCACCTCGGCCAGTTCCTTCACCAGCTCCGGCTCCACCTCGGCCACCTTCTGCATGTAGCGGCTGTAGCGGGCGTGCAGCACGCGCCCCGGCACGCGGTCGCCCACCTTGTAGCCGTCGCGGCGCATCTCCGGCCGGCGCCGCAGCATCTCGACGGTGACCTCGAACTCCTCTTCCATAATGGGCGCCGGGCCCTTCTCCCGGGCCAGGGCCAGCGCCTCGCGCCAGCCGGTGATGGCCAGTTCGCGGGTCACCGCCTCGGTGAACTCCAGCGACTTGGCCGAGCCGTACTTCAGGCCCAGCATGGTGAGCGTGGAGCCCAACCCCAGATAGCCCATGCCGTGGCGGCGCTTGCGCATGATCTCCTCGCGTTGCTGCGGCAGCGGCAGGCCGTTGATCTCCACCACGTTGTCCAGCATGCGCGTGAAGATGGCTACCACGCGGCGGTACTCGTCCCAGTCGAAACGGGCCCGGTCCGTGAACGGCTCGCGCACGAAGCGCGTCAGGTTGATGGAGCCGAGCAGGCAGGCGCCGTAGGGCGGCAGGGGCTGTTCGCCGCAGTTGTGGGCGTGCAGGCCGTTGGCGTCGAAGGTGTTGATGCCGGGCACCTGCACGTCGTACACGTCCTCCACGCCGTCGGGCCGCACGGCCTCCACCACGGCGGTGAAACGGGCGTGGTCGAGGCGGCGCCGGTAGCCGGCCAGCAGGGCGTCCAGCCGCGCCTGCTTGTCGCTGTCGGCAAAGCCGACCCGCTCGCGGAAGGTGGCCAGCGCCTCGCCGGAGATGACCAGCTCGTGCTGGGCCCGGGTGGGATAGCGGCGCCGCCCGCCGCGGCCGTCCGGCAGCAGCGAGGTGCCCGCCGCGCGCCGGTCACGGTAGATGGTGGACGGGATGCCCAGGCGCAGCAGCATGCGCTGGACCGCCTCCAGGCGGGCCAGGTCGCTCTGG
>JALVPS010000176.1 GCA_027031685.1 Gammaproteobacteria bacterium
CCACCGCCTCGAGCGCCACCAGCGGCGCCTGGCGCAACACCTCGCCATCCAGGGCGACGGTCAGCAGCCCCACCTTCTGCCCCTCGGCCACCGGCGCTTCCAGCCAGCGCGGGCGGTCCATGGTGGCATCCAGGTCCTGGTAGCGCCCCTTAGGGAAGGTGATATAGATGTCCTCGCGCACCCCCAGGGGCACCTCGCCGGCCTTCCCCTTCCACACCGTCAGCCGTGCCAGCGCCTTGCCGGCCGGATACAGCTTGCGCGTCTCGAAGAAGCGAAAGCCGTAGTTGAGCAGGGCCCGACTGTCGTCCGTGCGCTCGTCGTCACTGCGCGTGCCGAACACGGCCGAGATGAGCCGCATCCCGTCGCGCTTGGCGGAGGCCACCAGGCAGTAACCGGCCGACTGGGTGTGGCCCGTCTTGACCCCGTCCACGCTGGGATCCTGCCACAGCAGGCGGTTGCGGTTGGACTGTTTTATCTTGTTGTAGGTGAAGGTCTTCTCCTTGTACAGCGCGTAGTGCTCCGGGAAGTCACGGATCAGCGCGCGGGTGAGGGTCATGATGTCACGCACCGTGGTGTAGTGCTCGGGATCGGGCAGCCCCTCGGCATTGGCGAAGTGGGTGTCCTTCATGCCCAGCCGCTGCGCCTCCTGGTTCATGAGCGAGACGAAGCTGTCCTCGCTGCCGGCCACATGCTCGGCCAGGGCGATGGCGGCGTCGTTGCCGGACTGGATCACCAGGCCGTGCAGCAGGTCGCGCACGCTGACCTGCTTGCCCACCTCGATGAACATGCGCGAGCCCTCGGCCTTCCAGGCCTTCTCGCTCACGGTGACCATGTCGTCCAGCTTGATGCTGCCGTCGGCCAGGGCCTTGTACACCACATAGGCGGTCATCAGCTTGGTGATGCTGGCCGGCTCGACGCGCTGGTCGATGTTTTTGGCCACGATGTAGCGGCCACTGTCGAAGTCCATCAGGCCATAGGCCTTGGCACCCAGCTCGGGCGGGGCGGGCACCGGCCGCCCGGCCGCCAGCCCCAGGCCACTCCAGCACCATAACAGGATGAGAAGGCAGATTCTCCACATGCTCGTTACGTCTTCCCTGTCGAATGAAACAGAAGGGCGGGCCGTCACCGGCCGCCCGCCATGGACGGGGGCACCCATCAGCGCCGCACGTAGCGCAGCTGGCGCATCCCGGCCTGCTGCAGGGGCCGCTCGGCGGCCACCGCCTGCTGCAGGGTCTTGAAGGGCCCCACCTGCACCTTGTGCAGGGGCTGCCCGCCACCGCCCGCGCCGGTGACCACCGTCACCGGCAGGCCGGTCTCCTTGTGCAGCCGCTCACGCAGGCGCTGGGCGTTGGCCGGGTCACCGAAGGCACCCACCTGGATGTAGAAGCTGCCCGCCTTCGGATCGAGCGTGGCGGGCGGGGTGACCTCATCGGCCGGCGGCGTGGCGACGGGCACGGCGGGCAACGGGCGGGCGCCCGACCGGCCCTCGTCGGCGCGCGTGGCCGCCGGGCGAGCCATTCCCGCTGCGGCGGGCGGCAGGGGGCCGGGCCGGGCCGCGCCACCGGCCGCCGCGAGGAACACCGGCGGCTGGGCGCTGGCGCTGTCCGCAGCCCGGCCCTCGGGCACGATGGCCCGCACCTCCACCGGCGCGGTGCCATCCTGCACCATGCCCAGCTTCCAGGCCGCGGCGTAGGACAGGTCCACGATGCGGCCGTCCTTGAAGGGGCCGCGGTCGTTGACCCGCACCACCACGCTGCGGTGGTTCTTGAGATTGGTGACGCGGATGTAGGAAGGAATGGGCAGCGTGCGGTGAGCGGCGGTCATCTTGTACATGTCGTACGGTTCGCCGCTGGAGGTGCGCCTGCCGTGGAATCTGGGTCCATACCAGGAGGCCACACCGCGCTCCACGTAGCCCTTTTCATGCGGCAGCACCCAATAACGCCTGCCGTTCTGCACGTAGGACTCGGGATTGCCGGTGGGACTGCGCGGCTCGGCGCGGGGCACGGCGTCCGGGATCCCGTCCAGGTCCACGCCGGAACGCTGCGGGGCCACGGAACAGCCGGCCAGCAGCGCGCCGGCCAGCAGCCAGGCACCGCGCGGGGCCGCCCGGCGGGTGTCGAATACACGCGTCATAGTGTGGTCAGGTTCCTCTTGCTGGCCTGGCGGCGGCGCTTGATGGCCTCGCTCAGCTGGTACACCACCAGGGCATATTTCACGCTGTGGTTGTACTCGGTGATGACGAAGAAGTTGTGGTGCCCCACCCAATACTCGGGACCGTTCTCACCCTGCAGGGCCAGGAACACCAGCCGCTCGTCGTCGTCCAGCAGCCCCGCCGTACGTACCCCGGCGGCGCGCAGCTCACCGGGGCTCAGGCTGGGACGGCGCTGATTGGCCGGCAGGCGCCGATGGCCATCGCCCTCCACCCGCGCCGGCTCGGCCACCGGCTCGCCCGGCCGCCAGCCGTGCCGGCTGAAGTAGTTGGCCACGCTGCCGATGGCGTCCGCCGCGCTGCGCCACAGATCGCGCTTGCCGTTGGCGTCGAAGTCCACCGCGTAGTGGCGATAGCTGCTGGGCATGAACTGACCCATGCCCATGGCACCGGCATAGGAGCCCTTCTGAACGAACGGGTCGAACGATTCCTCGTGCACCAGCAGCAGGTAGTTCTCCAGCTCGCGGCGGAAGAAGCGCGCCCGCTTGGGATAGTCGAAACCCAGCGTCACCAGCGTGTCGAGCACCGGGAAGCGCCCCATGCGCCGCCCGTAGAAGGTCTCCACGCCGATGATGGCCACGATGATCTCGGCCGGCACCCCGTATTCGCGCTCGGCCCGCGCCAGGGCCGCGGCGTTGTCGTTCCAGAAGCGCACGCCGGCCTCGATGCGCTTGTCGGTGAGAAAGATGGGGCGGTACTCGGACCAGGGCTTGCCCTCCGCCGGGCGCTGGATCAGTTCCAGCACACGCTGCTGGCGGCGCGCCTGGGCGAATACGGCCCGCAGCTCGGTGGCGGAAAGCCCGTGGCTGGCCTGCATCTCGCGGATGAATTCGGACACATCGGCGCGGCGCGCGTAATCCCCCCGCTCGATGATGCCCCCGCCCCCCGCCATCGCGCAGCCGGTAAGGGCCAGCAGGAGCAACACCCGGGCGAGCGCAGACAGTGCTTTCATCTATTTCGCCACCAGCCGGCGTTCGTTCTGTATCGCCATGAGCATACCGAAGCCCGCCAGCAAGGTCACTATGGAGGTCCCGCCGTAGCTCACCAGAGGCAGGGGCACCCCCACCACCGGCAACAGGCCCGACACCATGCCCACGTTGACGAAGAAATAGATGAAGAACGTCATGCTCAGGCTGGCCGCCAGCAGGCGCGAGAAGGTGTCCTTGGCGTGCACGGCGATGTACAGCCCGCGCAGGGTGACGAACAGGTACAGGGCGAACAGGGCCAGCACGCCCACCAGCCCGAACTCCTCGCCGAACACGGCGAAGATGAAGTCGGTGGTGCGCTCGGGCAGGAACTTGAGCTGCGCCTGCGAGCCCTCCAGCCAGCCGCGCCCGTACACGCCGCCGGCGCCGATGGCGATCTTGGACTGGATGAGGTGGTAACCCGCCCCCAGCGGATCGGACTCGGGGTTCAAGAAGTTGAGCACCCGGCGCCGCTGGTAGTCGTGCATGAAGTGCCACAGCACCGGCGCGGCGGCCAGGGCGGCGACGGCGGTGAGCAGGATGGTGCGCCAGCGGATGCCGGCGGCGAAGATCACCACCAGCCCCGACCAGCCGATGAGCAGGGCGGTGCCCAGATCGGGCTGCAGGAAGATGAGCACCACCGGCGCGAAAACCAGCCCCAGGGCCAGCGCCAGGTCCTGCCAGGTGGGCGGCAGGCGCCGCTCGGCGAAGTGGAAGGCCAGCATGAGGGGCATGGCCAGCTTCATCAGCTCGGCCGGCTGGAAGCGCACGAAGCCCAGGTCCAGCCAGCGCTGCGCCCCCTTGCCGGTGTCCCCCGCCACCAGCACCAGCACCAGCAGCACGAAGGCCGTCACGTACAGCGCCGGCGCCCACAGGTACAGCTTGTGCACGCCGAGGCGGGCGAACACCAGCATCACCGCCAGCCCCAGGCCGATGCGGATGCCCTGGCGGATGACCACCGCCTCGCTCTGACCGGAGGCCGAATACAGCACCACCAGCCCCAGGGCAATGAGCAGCAGCAGCCCCGTGAGCAGCGGCGGATCGAGGCGCAGCCAGCCCAGCAGGCCGCGCTGGGCCGGGCCGCCCAGGCTGTCGTCCAGGTTCATGGCCGTCTCTCCTTACGCGGGGTGGACGCGGCCGGCAGGGACGTGCGCACCAGCCCAGCCGCCGGCTTGTCGCCCAGCAGCCAGGCGTCCATCACGCGGCGCGCCACCGGCGCCGCCACCGAGCCGCCGTGCCCGGCGTGCTCCACGATCACCGCCACCGCGATGCGCGGGTCCTCCACCGGGGCGAAGCCCACGAACCAGGCGTGGTCGCGCATGTGGCGCGCCAGCTTCTCGGCCTTGTACTCCTCGTCCTCCTTGAGGCTGAACACCTGCGCCGTGCCGGTCTTGCCGGCGATGCTGTAGGGCGCGTCGGCGATGCGCCGGCCGGTGCCCTCGGGGCTGCTCACCACGTGGCGCATGGCGTCGATGATCACGTCCCAGTGACGCGGGTCGCGCAGGGTGACGCGCCAGCCGCGCAGCTGGCCGGTGTCGGCCGGCACAGCCGAGGCGATGCGCGCCTTGAGCAGGTGCGGCCGGTGGCAGTCACCGCGCATGGCGATGCAGCCGGTCATGGTGGCCAGCTGCAGGGGCGTGGCCAGCAGGTAGCCCTGGCCGATGCCCAGGATGACCGTCTCGCCCGGATACCAGGCCTGCTTGTGGCGGCGCCGCTTCCACTCGCGCGAGGGCAGCAGGCCACCCAGCTCGCCCGGCAGGTCGATGCCCGTGGGCCGGCCCAGGCCGAAGCGGCCGTAGATGTCGTGCAGGCGGTCGATGCCCAGCCTGTAGGACAGGTCGTAGAAATACACATCGCAGGAGCGGACGATGGCCCGGTCCAGGTCCACCCAGCCGTGGCCGCCCTTGCGCCAGTCGCGGAAGCGCCGCCCGCCGCCCGGCAGCTCGTAGTACGGCCCGGCGAACATGCGCCGCTCGGGGGTGATCACGCCCGCCTCCAGCCCGGCCAGGGCGACAATGGGCTTGACGGTGGAGCCGGGCGGATACTGGCCGCGCAGGGCGCGGTTGAACAGGGGCCGCTCGCGGTCGTCTCGCAGGCGCGCGTAGTCGCGGCGCGAAATGCCGTTCACGAACAGGTTGGGATCGAAGTCCGGCTCGCTGACCAGGGCCAGCACCTCGCCGTTGCGCGGGTCGAGGGCCACCACCGCCCCGCTGCGCCCGGCCAGGGCGGCGGTGGCCACCGCCTGCAGGCGCGCGTCCACCGACAGCACCAGGCTCTCGCCGGGGCGCGGCGGCGTCTCGCGGATGACGCGGATGCGCCGCCCGTGCGAGTTGACCTCGTCCTCGCGCACGCCTACCGTGCCATGCAGCAGCGACTCGTAGTACTTCTCGATGCCGGTCTTGCCGATGTGGGTGGTGGCCCGGTAGTTGCGCGCATCGAGCCGCTTGAGCTCGCGCTCGTTGATGCGCCCCACGTAGCCCAGCAGGTGGGCGAAGCGGGCCCCGAACGGGTAGTGTCGCTGCAGGCGCGCCTGCACCGACACGCCGTCGAAGCGGTGCCGCGCCACCATGAAGCGGGCCACCTCCGCCTCGCTGAGGTTGGTCTTGATGGGCAGGGAGCGGTAGGCCGGCGAGCGGCGCCGCAGGCGCTCGAAGCGCTGGATGTCGTCCTCCGACAGCTCGATCACCTCGCCCAGCCGGCCCAGCAGGTTGGGCAGGTCCTCCACCTGCTCCGGGACGATCTCCAGGTTGAAGGCCGGCAGGTTATCGGCCAGCAACACGCCGCGCCGGTCGTAGATCAGCCCGCGCGTGGGCGGGATGGGCGACAGGCGCACGCGGTTGTCGGTGGCCAGGTCACTGTAATGGGCATGACCGATGACCTGCAGGTGCACCATGCGCGCCACCAGCGCCCCCACCAGCAGCACGCACATCAGCACCAGCGCCGCCACGCGGCGCGGGAACATGCGCAGCTCCAGGTGGATGTCCTTGATGACCTGGCGGGCCATCAGCAGACCACCCGCCGCCGGCCGGCGGCTTGCCCGTCACCCCGGCCTGCAGTATAAAACCCTACTTTTGTCAAACCTTTGGAAGGGGAAAACCATCATGCGCATTGTTTTACTCGGCGCGCCCGGCTCCGGCAAGGGCACACAGGCCAAATTGATCGTCGAAAAATACGGTATCCCGCAGATCTCCACCGGCGACCTGCTGCGCGCCGCCGTGGCGGCCGGCACCGAGCTGGGCAAGCGGGCCAAGGCGGCCATGGACGCCGGCGAACTGGTGTCGGACGACATCGTGCTGGGCATGATCCGCGAGCGCCTGGCCGAGCCCGACACCGAAAAGGGCTTCATCCTGGACGGCTTCCCCCGCAACCTGTCCCAGGCCGAGGCGCTGGACACCCTGCTGGACGAGCTGGGCAAGCCGCTCCAGGCCGCCATCCTCATCGACGTGCCCTTCGACAGCCTGCTCAAGCGCCTCACCGGCCGCCTCACCTGCGAGCAGTGCGGCGCCGTGTACAACATCTACACCAATCCGCCCAAGCAGGAGGGCGTGTGCGACAAGTGCGGCGGCAAGCTCATCCACCGCGCCGACGACAACGAGGAGACCATCCGCAACCGACTCCAGGTGTACCAGCAGCAGACCGAGCCGCTCATCGACTACTACGAGAAGCAGGGCAAGCTGCACCGCATCGACGGCGAGGGCGACATCCAGGCCATCTTCCAGGCCGTCAGCGCCGTGCTCGACGGGCTGTCCTGAGCCCCTCTCCCGGCCGGCCCCGCCCCGCGGGGCCGGTTTACACCTCCCGCCCTTCCACTTAAGCTCCGGGCCTCCCGATCCCCCTCCGCCACCCGGCGGACCCAGCCCGGACCCGGTCGCCCATGGCAGACCCGCTGCGCACACTTCGCCTCCTTCCCGGCCTGCTGCTGCTCCTGGCGCCGCCGCCGACCGGCGCGGCGCCCGACTGGTCCTACTGCCGCGTCACCAGCCGCCCGGCGCCGAGTGGCCCCGCCCCCGCCGCCGGCCACATGCGCATCGAGGCCGACGAGCTACTGGGCGAGGCGGGCCACAACCTGCTGTTCCAGGGCAGTGTGCTGCTGCGCAGCGACGACCGCGAGCTGCGCGCCGAGCACGTGGAGGTGTTCGAGCAGCCGCGCCGGGTGGTGGCCGAGGGCGACCTGCGCCTGCTGGACCGTGACTTCCTGGTGGAGAGCCGCCACGCCGAGCTGCACCTGGACAGCGACTACGGCCGATTCGACCAGGTGCGCTACCGGCTCTTCACTCGCCACGCCTCCGGGGCCGCCGGGCGCGTGGTGCACCGCGGCCCGGTACTCACCCTGGAGGACGCCACCTACAGCAGCTGCGACCCCGGCGACCGTGACTGGCTGATCCGCGCCAGCCGCCTCACGCTGGACCGCGCGCGCGGCGTGGGCGAGGCGCGCCACGCGCGCCTGTATTTCAAGGATGCGCCCCTGCTGTACCTGCCCTGGCTGCGCTTCCCGCTGGACGACCGGCGCCGCAGCGGCTTCCTGTTTCCCACCGTCGGCACCTCCGACAGCGGCGGGCCGGAACTGTCCACCCCCTTCTACTGGAACCTGGCGCCCAACCGCGACTGGACCATCACCCCGCGCATCATGGCGCGGCGCGGCGTGCTGTGGCGCAACCAGCTGCGCTACCTGGGGCACCACTACGAGGGCAAGCTGGAGGTGGACTACATCGACCGCGACCGCATCACCGATGACGACCGCTACCTGCTGCGCCTGCGCCAGCGCAACCGCTTCGGCCGCCACTGGCGGCTGGACCTGGACGGCCAGCAGGTGTCCGACGCCAGCTACTTCGCCGACTATTCCAACGACCTGCGCCTGTCCAGCACCACCCACCTGGAGCGGCGCGCCGACCTGCGTTACGGCAGCGCCCACCTGGACGGCCTGCTGCGCGTGCAGGCCTACCAGACCGTGGACCCGGACATCGCCGTGGACGACCGTCCCTACCGGCGCCTGCCGCAGCTGGCCGTGCGGGCCACCCGGCCACTGGCCGACGACCGCCTCACGCTGGACCTGGACGGCGAGCTGACCCGCTTCCGCCACCCCAGCCGGGTGCAGGGCGACCGGCTAGAGCTGGCGCCACGACTGAACCTGGCCTGGCTCTCTCCGGCCGGCCACCTCAAGCCGGCCCTCACCTGGCGCTACACCCGCTACGCGCTGGACACCAGCGGCGACGACACGCTGGAGCGCAGCGTGCCCACCTTCACCCTGGACGGCGGCCTGGTGTTCGAGCGCGCCACGGCGCGCAGCACGCAGACGCTGGAGCCGCGCCTGTTCTACGTGTACACGCCCTACCAGGAGCAGAGTGATCTGCCAGTGTTCGACACCTCCGAGCCGGCCTTCATCTTCTCCTCCCTGTTCCGCGACAACCGCTTCAGCGGCGTGGACCGCATCGGCGACGCCAATCAGCTCACGGTGGCCCTCACCAGCCACCACTTCGACAACGCCGACGGCCAGGAGCGCCTGAGCGGCGGCATCGGCCAGATCTTCTACTTCCGCGACCGCCGCGTGACCCTGCCTGACGAAACGCCACAGACCGCCCGCCGCTCCGACTACGCCGCCGAACTGTCCCTCGACCCACGCGGGCCCTGGTCGGCGCGCGCCAGCCTCATCGCCGACGCCGATCTGAAGGACGTCAACGTGGCCACCCTGCGCCTGGCCTACCGCGGCGCCGGCGGGCGCGTCGCCAACCTGGAGCGCCGCTTCCGGCGCGACGAGGACATCGACCAGACCGACCTGTCTGTGGCCTGGCCAGTGGCGCGCAACTGGCGCCTGCTGGGGCGCTGGCTGTACTCCCACGAGCGCGGCCTGAACCTGGACACCCTGGCCGGCTTGGAATACGAGAGCTGCTGCTGGAAACTGCGCCTGGTGGGGCGGCGTTACATCACCGGCCTGGAGGAGCAATATAATCAGAGCATTTATCTGCAGATCATCCTCAAGGGGCTGTCCGCCTTCGGCAAGGGCGGCGGCCTGCTGCAACAGACCATTGCCGGCTACCGCACCAACGACGACTGAACGGGACACCATGACCATCACGAACGCCCCGCCGCGCCGCGGCTTCCCCCTCCTCTCCGGCCTGCTGCTGGCGCTCACCCTCGCCCTGCCCGCCGCCCCGGCGCGGGCCGCCGTGCAGTGGCTGGACCGCATCGTGGCCATCGCCGGCCAGGAGGTGGTCACACAGCGCGAGCTGGACGACGCCGTGCAGCGCATCGCCGCCCAGCTGCGCGCCCAGGGGGCCGAGCTGCCGGCGCCCGAGGCCCTGCGCCGCCAGGTGCTGGAGAAGCTCATCGTCGACAAGCTGCAACTGCAGCGCGCGCGCCGCCTGGGCATCCGCATCGACGACATCACCTTGGACAAGGCCATCGCCAACATCGCCGCCGAGAACAACCTGTCCCTCACCCAGTTCCGCCGCGCCCTGCAGAAGGAGGGCATCGCCTACCCCGACTTCCGCGAGCAGATCCGCCAGGAGCTGACCATCACCCAGCTGCGCAAGCGGGAGGTGGACCAGCGCCTGCACATCACCGACCAGGAGGTGGACGATCTCATCGCCCGCAACAAGGCCGCCCTGCAGAGCCGGCGCCAGTACCACCTGCGCCACATCCTCATCGCCGTGCCGGAGGCGGCCTCGCCGGAACAGGTGCAGGCCGCGCGCGAGAAGGCGGAGCAGGTGCTGGCCCGGGCGCGCCAGGGGGCGGACTTCGCGCAGCTGGCCGTGGCCCACTCCGACGGCCAGCACGCCCTGGAGGGCGGCGACCTGGGCTGGCGCGAGGGCGACCGCCTGCCCACCCTGTTCACCGACACCGTGCAGCACATGAAGCCCGGCCAGGTGAGCGACCTGCTGCGCAGCCCGTCCGGCTTCCACATTATCAAGCTGGAGGCGGTGCGCGGCGGCGGCAAGGGGCTCACCGTCACCCAGCGCCACGCGCGCCACATCCTGCTCAAGGCCGGCGACGGCATGACGCCGCGCATGGTGCGCAACCAGCTGGAGGCCATCCGCGACAAGATCGAGGCGGGGGCCGACTTCGGCGAGCTGGCGCGGCGCTACTCGCAGGACCCGGGCAGCGCCAGGCAGGGCGGCGACCTGGGCTGGACCGCGAGCGGCGCCTTCGTGCCCGAATTCGAGGAGGTGCTGCAGCGCCTCGAGCCGGGCCAGATCAGCGAGCCCTTCCAGACCCGCTTCGGCTGGCACATCGTGCAACTGCTGGGACGCCGCCAGGGCACCCTCAGCGACGCCGAGCTGCGCAAGCGGGCGCGCGAGTTCCTGGCCGCCCAGAAGCGCGAGGAGGCCCTGCAGCTGTGGCTGCGCCGCCTGCGCGACGAGGCCTATGTGGAGATCCGCCTGGACGACGACGGCCGCCATGGCTGAACCCCGCGCACCGCTGGCCCTCACCCCCGGCGAGCCGGCCGGCATCGGCCCGGACCTGACCGTGCAGCTGGCCGCCGCCGGCGCCCTGGGCGACGTGGTGGTGGTGGCCGACGGCGGGCTGCTCGCGGCGCGCGCCCGCCGGCTGGGCCTGTCCCTGGCGCTGCGCCCCTGGACCGGGCGCGCCGATGGCCCCGGGCCGTGGCTGGCTGCCGTGCCCTGCCCCGCGCCGGTCAGCCCGGGCCGGCTGGACCCCGCCAACGCCGGCTACGTGCTGGACACCCTGCGCCGCGCCGTGGCCGGCTGCCGACGGGGCGAGTTCGCCGCCCTGGTCACCGCGCCGGTGCACAAGGGCGTCATCAACGAGGCCGGGATGCCCTTCACCGGCCACACCGAATTTCTCGCCGAACGCTGCGGTGGCGCCTACCCGGTCATGATGCTGGTGGCGGGCACGCTGCGCGTGGCCCTGGCCACCACCCACCTGCCGCTGCGCGCCGTGCCGGACGCCATCACCGCCGACACCCTGACCCGCGTGCTGCGCATCCTGCACCACGACCTGCGCGCCCGCTTCGGCCTGCCCGCGCCGCGCATCCTGGTGTGCGGCCTCAACCCCCACGCCGGCGAGGGCGGCCACCTGGGCCACGAGGAGACGGAGATCATCGAACCCGTGCTGGCGCGGCTGCGCGCCGAGGGGCTGGACCTGACCGGCCCGCTGCCCGCCGACACCGCCTTCGTGCCGGCCCGCCTGGCCCGCGCCGACGCCGTGCTGGCCATGTACCACGACCAGGGCCTGCCGGTGCTCAAGCACGTCGGCTTCGGCCGCGCCGTCAACGTCACCCTGGGCCTGCCCATCGTGCGCACCTCGGTGGACCACGGCACGGCCCTGGAGCTGGCCGGCAGCGGCCAGGCCTCCCCCGACAGCCTGCGGGCCGCCCTGGCGCTGGCCCGCGAGCTGGCCGGCCGGGACCTGCCCCAAGCGGAGGCCGCCCATGGATGAGCACGCCCGCCAGCGCTACGCGCGCCACATCCAGCTGCCGGAGCTGGGCGAGGCCGGCCAGCAGACCCTGCTGGACAGCCACGCGCTCATCGTCGGCCTGGGCGGGCTCGGCTCGCCGGTGGCCATGTACCTGGCCGCCGCCGGCCTGGGCCGGCTGACCCTGGTGGACTTCGACCAGGTGGACCTGTCCAACCTGCAACGCCAGATCATCCACACCGAGAGGGACGTGGGCCGCCTCAAGGTGGAATCGGCCGCCGGGCATATCGCCGCCCTCAACCCGGCCGTACGGGTCGCCACCGTGCCCACCGTGCTGGCCGGCGACGAGCTGGCCCAGGCCGTGGCCACCGCCGACGTGGTGGTGGACTGCACCGACAACTTCACCACCCGCTTCGAGCTGAACCGCGCCTGCTGGGCCAGCGGCACGCCGCTGGTGATGGGCGCCGCCGTGCGCTACGAGGGCCAGGTGAGCGTGTTCGACCCCCGCCAGGAGAGCTCCCCCTGCTACCAGTGCCTGTACAAGCCCGGCGGCGAGGAGGGCGAGGCCTGCAGCCAGGTGGGCATCCTGGCCCCGGCGGTGGGCATCATCGGCAGCATCCAGGCCACCGAGACCCTCAAGCTGTTGGCCGGCTTCCCCTCCCTGGTGGGCCGACTGCTGCTCATGGACGCCCGCGCCATGGAGTGGCGCGTGGTGCGCCTGCGGCGCGACCCGGCCTGCCCCGTGTGCGCCGGCCGCTGAGGCGCCCGCCCCTTCCCCGTGACGACGGCGCGCCGTGCGGGGCCACGACGGCCCCCGGCCGGCGCGGCTCGTCCCCCGCTTTCGACCTCCCAATCCCCCGGCGAACAACGGCTTCACACTTTTCCGCCCGTGGCCCGTGCGGCGCTAAAGAACCCCGCCCCCGCGTCGATAACCCCCTTGCACTCAGACAGGCGAACACTCAGAACGCTGCTGACTGACCCGACACAGGCAAACGGATACAAGAACCGACGAAACTGAAAAGGAAGGAATCGAACGATGCCTCAGACGATCAACACCAATATCATGTCCCTCAACGCCCAGCGTCACCTGGACAACTCCCAGGCGCTGATGGCCCGCTCCATCGAGCGCCTGTCCTCCGGCCTGCGCATCAACAGCGCCAAGGACGACGCCGCCGGCATGGCCGTCGCCGAGGGCATGACCTCCAAGATCCGCGGCCTCAACGTGGCCAAGCGCAACGCCAACGACGGCATCTCCCTGGCACAGACCGCCGAGGCCGCCCTGGGCCAGATCACCAACAACATGCAGCGCATCCGCGAGCTGGCCGTGCAGTCCGCCAACGGCACCCTGGGCGATACCGAGCGCACCTACCTGCAGAAAGAGGTCACGGAGCTGACCAACGAAATCGTGCGCATCATCGACTCCACCGAGTTCAACGGCAAGAAGCTGTTCAACAACACCAACACGGTGGACATCCAGATCGGCGCCAACAAGGGCGAGAAGATCACCCTCACCAACGTGGACCTGACCGCCGACCTGAACCTGTACGGCACGGCGCCGGACATCTCCACCCAGGCCAATGCCGAGGCCCTGATCGATCCGGCCGCCGGCATCGACAAGGACATCCAGACGGTCATCGCCGCCCGCTCGCAGATGGGTGCCGTGCAGAACCGCTTCGAGTCGGTCATCGCCAACATCAGCGCCTACAGCGAGAACCTGTCGGCGGCCCGCTCGCGCATCACGGACACCGACTTCGCGGTGGAGACGGCCAACATGACCCGCGCCCAGATCCTGCAGCAGGCCGGCGTGGCCATGGTCGCCCAGGCCAACTCCGTACCGCAGGGCGTCATGCAGCTGCTCCGCTAAGGGGCACCCCCGATCTGATCCGGTGGCCGCGCGCCGGCCACCGCCCTGCCGCAAGGAAGCCACAAAAACAACAGGGACAGATCGGAAAAGAACAATAACAACAATAAAAACCATTCCCCGGGGTCTTTTGACCCCGGGTCTTTCTACCCCGGGAAGGCATGAACAGACAGCAGACACAATCACACCGTCCAACACCCGCGGCGTCACCGGAAGCCATCATGCCACCATTTCCCGCACCGAATTGCCGGCGTCTCGCCCCACGCGGCGGGGCCGCCGACCAAACCGACCGATTCAGGAGTCACATCCCCGCAAGGCACCCGCGCCCGCCGTTCGCAGCGGCCATCGCCTTGCCCCCCCTTCACCTGTCGCGTGACCAGATCACGGGAGGACCTTGACATGATTTCATCTCCTGGCGTGGGCTCCGGGCTCGATATCGAGAACATCGTCTCGTCGCTCATGCGCCTCGAGCGCCGGCCCCTGGAAAAACTGCAGAAGAAACAGGACGAAATCGATGTCAGGCTGAGCGCGCTGGGCCGCCTCGGCGCGGCCATATCGGACCTGCAGTCGGCCGCCCGCGACCTGCAGGACCGGGCCCGGCTGGGCCACTTCCTGGCCAAGAGCAGCAACGAGGACATCCTCACCGCCTCGCCGCTGGGCATCGGGACCGAGGAGACGCACCAGATCGAGGTGCTGCAGCTGGCCCAGGCCCACCGCCTGGCCTCCGCCGCCTACGACAGCGAGGAGGCGTCAGTGCCCGCCGACACCTACAGCTTCGCCCTCGCCGGCGAGTCCTTCGAGGTCACCCTGGACCAAGCGCACGCCACCCTGAAGGGCCTGCGTGACGCCATCAACCGGGCACCCGACAATCCAGGCATCAGCGCCAGCATCATCAACGTGGACGGCGGCAGCCGCCTGGTGCTCACCGCCGAGCAATCCGGCGCCGCCAACGTCATCACCGCCCCGGCCGGGTTTACCGAGATCGACGCCGCTCAGGACGCCATCATCGAGGTGGATGGTTTCACCGCCACCGCGCCCTCCAACCGCGTGAGCGGCGTCATCCCCGGCCTCACCCTGGAGCTCAAGCGGGTGGGCACCCTCACCGACCCGCAGACCGGCGCCACGCAGCAGGAGACCGTCACCGTCACCACCCAGGCGGACAAGGAGGCCATGAAGGCCTCCATCAACGACTTCGTCACCGCCTACAACAACCTGGTCTCCCTGCTGGGCGAGCTGCGCCAGGGCGATCTCAGGGGGGAAGGGCTGTTGCTCAACGTGGAATCCACCCTGCGCACGCAGTTCTTCAGCCCGGTCACGGGCCTGGACGGCACGGCGGAGACCGCCTTCGACTTCGGCCTCACCTTCAACAAGGAGGGCGTGCTGAGCCTGGACGACACCAAGCTGGGCAAGGCCGTGGACGGCGACCTGCAGAAACTGCTGCACTTCTTCACCGCCGAGGACGGCTTCGGCCACAAGCTGGAAGACGCGCTGGACAGCTACGTGAAGGCCGACGGCTTCATCAGCCTGCGCAAGGACGGGCTGTACTCGACCAAGAAACGCTACGACTTGCAGATCGACAGCGTTGAGTACCGGCTCAGCAAGCTCGAGGAGCGCTACCGGCGCGAGTTCACCCAGCTCGACACCCTCATGAGCCAGCTCAACGGCACCAGCAACCGCCTGCAGCAACAGCTCAATGCCCTGCCGCTGGCTGGCAAGGGCTGACCGAACGGACGGGGCCGGAGCGGCGACGGCCCGCCCCGCCATCGCCCCGTCCCGGTGCTAAACTAGGCCCCGCACGGAAGCATCCGCGGGGCCCCACACCCCCATCGACATGGAGTTCGACGATGAATGCACTGCGTGCCCACAACGGCGCCGACGCCTATCGCAGCATCCGCACCGCCGGCAGCGTGGAGGATGCCAGCCCCCACCAGCTCATCGACATGCTGCTGAGCGGCGCCATCGAACGCATCAGCCAGGCGCGCGGCGCGCTGCAACAGGGCGACGTGGCGCGCAAGGGCAGCGCCATCGGCCAGGCCATCTCCATCGTGGAGGAGCTGCGCGCCAGCCTGGACCACGAACGCGGCGGCGAGCTGACCGCCAACCTGGAGGCCCTGTACGACTACCTGCAGCGCCGTCTGCTGGAGGCCAACCTGCACAACGACGACACCGCACTGGCCGAGGCGGCCGGGCTGCTCGGCACCGTGCTGGAGGGCTGGCGCGCCATCCCGCAGCAGCTGGCCACGGAGCGGGGTGCATGAACGCCGTACCCCACCCCGTGCTGCTGTTCGAGCGCATCATCGCCGTCTCGGAGGCGATGATCGAGGCCGCCCGCCGCGGCGACTGGGAGGCCATCCACCGCCTGGACGACGAACGCAACGAGCTGCTGGCCGCCTTTCCCGAGGCCAGCCTGGCGACCATCGCCACCGCTCATGCCGACAAGGCCCGCCGCCTGATCGCCCTGGACGAGCAGATCACCGGCCTGGTGGCGCGCGCCCTGGACAACGCGCGCCAGAACCTGCTGTCGCACAGACGCGCCAGCAGCGCCATCGACATGTATCAGGATCGGCACGGCGAATGACATTTTTTTCGTGAGACAAATCCGTTTTCACGAAAAAATTTTCCGCCCGCCCCGCCAACGCGTAATTCATTGCGCAATTTTTCCATTTATCCCTGACAAAGCGCGGCTGTCGCGCAATTGCCACCGCCCGTCGGAAGAATATCTATCTTATTGAATTGAAAGACTTTTACAGCGTCAACGTGACGACGACCGCAACTTTTGGACGAGCCGGCGGACCCATTCAGCGGTGCTGAATTCTTGACGGATTGACAGACAAAACGTTAACACGTTCATAACCCGCCCCCACCCCCCTGACCTAACAT
>JALVPS010000177.1 GCA_027031685.1 Gammaproteobacteria bacterium
GCGGTGTGGGACGGGTTGCCCCTGGACGAGCTGCAGGCCGAGTGCGGCGTGGATCTGAGCCACATCGCGCGCCACGTCAAGGCCATTACCACCATGGAGACGGCCTGGCTGGCCAGCGGGCTGGCCCACGAATACCGGCGCAGCGGCGACGAGCGCGCGCTGGCCCTGCTGGACGCCTGCATTGACGAGCTGATCGGTCAGCGTTACCAGCCGGCGACGCGCATCATGGCCCACGCCGGCGAGGCGGCCGAGTTCGGTCACGGCATGCGGCGCTGGATCGCCAACTTCGCCGACCAGATCTACTCCGTGCAGGCCTTCGCCTTCCACGCCCTGCTCACCGGCAGCGAGCGCTCACGCAAGACGGCCGGCGATCTGGCCGGCCAGATGGTGGCCATGCAGGGCGAGCTCGGCCAGTGGTGGTGGCACTACGATGCGCGCCGCGGCGGCTCGCCCCAGCCCTATTCGGTGTATTCCGTCCACCAGCACGGGATGGCGCCCATGGCGCTGTATGCCCTGCGCGCCGCCGGCGGGGACGACCACGAGGCGGCCATCGCCGCCAGCCGCCGCTGGCTGGTGGACAACGAGCTGGGCGTGAGCATGATCGATCCCGACAAGCCCACCATCTGGCGCAGCCTGGACTACGACGAGGGCCGCGTGCACGAGGTAGTGCGCAAGACCCGTTCCCTGCTGGGCCTGGCGGGTGACCTGTCGGCCAGCGCCAGCCGCCCGGCCCTCAAGCTCAACTACGAGACGCGCCCCTACGAATGGGCCTGGTGCCTGTATGCCGGCGCCATCGCCCGCGAGGTGGCGGCCCCGGCCCACCTGGTCTGAGCCGCCGCCCGGCGCGATACACATTCCCGACCTGGAAGCGAAAGGAGTCGCTTCCCGCGAAGGCAGGCGCCCCAAGGGTGTCCGGGGATGCCACCCCGCGTGGCCATCCCGTCTCCGCGTCGTGATCCGCCACGGACGGCGTCCGTCATCATGACCGGAGCGAACGAAAACATGATCGCCAGAACCGATTTCCTGGGCTGTCCCATCGATTCCACCACCCTTCCCGAAACCGTCGAACGCTGCGTGGCCTGGTGCCGTGACGGCGCGCCGACGCGCATCCTGATCACCGTGAACGTGGCCATCCTGATGATGATGCGCAAGGATCCGGACCTGCGCACCGCCTGCCGGGCGGGCGACATGATCGTGCCGGACGGCATGCCGGTGGTGTGGGCCTCGCGGCTGGTGGGGCACCCGCTGGCGGGGCGAGTGGCGGGGGTGGACCTCATGCAGGCGCTGCTCGAGCGGGGCGACCGCGAGCGCCTCAAGGTGTATTTCCTGGGGGCGCGCCAGCACGTGCTGGACCGCCTCAAGGCGCTGTGCGCCACGCGCTATCCGGGCCTCATCGTGGCCGGTGCGCGCGACGGCTACTTCGGCGAGGAAGAACACGCGGACATTGTGCGTGACATCCGCGAGAGCGGGGCCGACATCCTGTTCATCGGCATGCCCACCCCCTTCAAGGAAGTATGGGCACAGCGCCACCGCGACGCGCTGGGCGTGTCGCTGGTGCTGGGGGTGGGTGGCAGCTTCGACGTGCTGGCCGGCTTCGTGCGCCGCGCTCCGCTGTGGATGCAGAGGAGTGGCACCGAGTGGCTGTGGCGGCTGTTGATGGAGCCGCGCAAGATGTGGCGGCGCTACCTGGTGACCAACTCGCAGTTCTTCGTGGCCCTGGCGCGCGAGCTGTGGCACCAGCGGCTGTCCACACACTGAGGGACCCAGACGCTAGAAGAAGAGCGGGTCCTCCTCGGCCAGCAGCTCGGTCTCTTGGATCTCGCCGCTGGTGGAGATGCGCACCGCCTTGACCTGGGGGGCGCGGGTGAGGATGTAGCCGGCCATCATGACCGCCACCTGCTCGTTCTCGGCCTCTACGGCGCCCAGGATGCGGTCCGCCGCTACCTGCAGGCGCTGTTCCAGATTGGGGTGGTCCACCCAGTCGCGGCTGATCTGCCAGCCGCGGTCCATGTCGGCGTCCATCTTGCGGTACACCGCGTTGTCCTCCAGGGCGAACTCGGGGACCGTGATGGGGATGCGCTGATCATCGATGTATACGACGAGGGTCTTGGGCATGGGCTGCGGTTTCTGTGGGGTGGGGGATCATTATAGGGGCTGCGCCGGGCCGTGGGCAGAAGCTGTGGAATTGCTGCCGTTATCGCCCGGCGGGCCTTGCACGGCGGGGCGGGCGGGAAATTTTGTGGCGCCTGCCGAGTCTGCTAAGGTGCGCCCACCCTGCAAGCGGAGACGGAAAGGCGCATGGAACGAGAGGTAGACGTCGCGATCATCGGCGCCGGCACGGCCGGGCTGAACGCCATGGCCCAGGTGCGGCGCGCCGGCAAGACCTTCGTGCTCATCGACGGCGGCGAGCTGGGCACCACCTGTGCGCGGGTGGGCTGCATGCCCTCCAAGGCGTTCATCCAGGTGGCCGAGGATTTCCACCGCCGCCACATCTTCGAGCGGCACCGTATCGAGGGCGGCGAGGGCCTGTCGCTGCAGCTCGCCGAGGCCATGGAACACGTGCGCGACCTGCGCGACCTGTTCGTTGACCGCGTGCTGCAGGGCTCCACCGACGAGATGGGCGACGAGCTGATCCGCGGCTATGCCCGCTTCGTCTCGCCCAACGAGCTCGAAGTGGACGGCCAGCGCATCCGCGCCCGGCGCATCGTCATCGCCACCGGTTCGCGGCCGGTGCTGCCCGAGGCCTGGCGCGCCTTCGGCGACCGCGTGCTGACCACCGACGATTTCTTCGAGCAGGAGACGCTGCCGCCGCGCATGGCGGTGATCGGGCTGGGCGTGATCGGCCTCGAGCTGGGCCAGGCCTTGGCCCGCATGGGGGTGGCGGTGACCGGCATCGACGCCGCCGAGACCGTGTCCGGCCTCAGCGATCCCGTGGTCAGCGCCGAGGTGGTGAAGGTGCTGGGCGACGAGTTCCCCCTGTGGCTGGGTCACCCCGCCGAGCTGTCGCGCGACGGCGACGCCCTGCGGGTGCAGGCCGGCGAGCAGGCCGTGACCGTGGACAAGGTGCTGGTGGCCATGGGCCGCCGCCCCAACCTCGAGCACCTGGGGCTGGAGGAGATCGGCATCCCCCTGGACGCCCGCGGCATGCCGCCCCACGACCCCCACACCATGCAGATCCTGGACCTGCCCATCTTCATCGCCGGCGACGTGAGCGGCGAGCGGCCCATCCTGCACGAGGCCGGCGACGAGGGGAAGATCGCCGGCTACAACGCCAGTCACGACGAGATCCGTGCCTTCCGGCGCAAGACGCCGCTGGCCATCACCTTCTGCGATCCCAACGTGGTGCAGGTGGGGCGGAGCTGGTCCGAGCTGGCCGGGCGCGATGACGTGGCGGTGGGCGAGATGCGCCTGGGGCCGGTGGGCCGTGCCCTTATCATGGGCAAGAACAAAGGCATCATCCGCGTCTATGCCGAGAAGGCCGGCGGCCGCCTGTTGGGGGCCGCGCTGTTCTCCGTGCGCGGCGAGAACCTGGGCCATCTGCTGGCCTGGGCCATGGAGCAGGAACTCACCGTGTGGGACGCCCTGCGCATGCCTTTCTACCATCCGGTCATCGAGGAGGCCCTGCAGGCCGCCTTCTACAATCTGTCGGGGGGCTGCGAAGGCCGCCCCGAGCCGCCCATCGAACTGCGCCCGCTGTCCCCGGCGGACGCCTGAACCGATCAATGCGCCATGAGTGACGAAGAACTGACCACCGAGCGCCGCATCATGATCCTGATGCGCAAGACCCTGGCCAAGGTGATCCGCGACACCACCCCCGAGCACCCGGGCCTCAAACGGGGCATCTCGGACGAGACGGTGGAGGACATCCGCCTGTGCCTGTCCATGATCGCCGCCCGCGAGCAGGAACTGGCCAAGGCGCTGGGCATCGAGGTGCGTGAGCGGCCGCGCTACGCCGACGAGCCGCGGCGCAGCAATGTCGTGTCCATCACGAATCTGAAGAAATCGCCGCGAGATGGCGGGTATAAACCGCAGGACGGCGAATAAGCTGCTAGGGTAGGGGGCATGAACGACACCACAGAAGCGCGAGGGACGGTCAATGACGTCCACGACGAGGAATACCGCCGTCAGCTGACGCGCGCCGTGATGGGCATGCTGTACGACTGGGGCCTGAGCCTGGAGCACGTGCGCATGCTGCTGGGGCTGGAGGAGTTCGTGCCGCTGCGCAAGATGTCCCGCTTTCGCAGCGAGCCGTTCCCGGACGAGCCGTCCGTCAACGAGCGCATCGAGCACGTCATCTGCATCGCTGAGGCCCTGCGCACCGCCTATCCGCGCAATCCGCAGATGGTGCGCCACTGGCTGCAGCAGCCCAACCGCAAGTTCGGCAAGCGCGCCCCCTTGGAGTGCATGATCCTGGACGGCCTGCCCGGCATCCTGGGCGTGCGCGCCGAGGTGGACTGCACCTACGCCTGGCAGGAAAACAGCGCGTACTACACCGAGCAGCAGGCCAAGGCCCGCTCCTCCTCGTCCTCCTGAGCCCCCCGCGGGCAGCCCCGCCGCGTGCGCGGCGGGCGGGTTTTCTGCTAGCCTGTGCGCCCCACTGGCCGCGCCGGCCACGCCGGCGCCTGATCGAGCACCGCCCATGTTCATCACCGTACCTGCCCTGCTGGGACCGGCCCAGCTCGAGGAAGTGGACCGCCTGTTCAACGAGGCGCCCTTTGTGGACGGCAAGCTGTCGGCGGGCATGGCCGCCCGGCGCGTCAAGCGCAACGAGGAGCTGGACCAGGCCTCGCCGGTGTACGAGCGGCTCAACGGCATCGTGCTGCACAACCTGCTGCGCCACCGCGTGTTCCGCAACGCCGTGCTGCCGCACAAGTTCGCCGCGCCCTTCTACGCCCGCTACGGGTCGGGCATGGCCTACGGGGACCACATCGACGACCCGGTCATGGGCTCGCCCCACCACTACCGCAGCGACGTGTCGGTGACGGTCTTCCTCAGCCCGCCGGAGTCCTACGAGGGCGGCGAGCTGGTGGTGCGCACCGAGTTCGGCGAGCGGCAGGTGAAGCTGCCGGCCGGCCACGCGGTGATCTATCCCTCCTCCAGCGTGCACCACGTCAACGCCGTCACCGCCGGCGAGCGGCGGGTGATGGTGATGTGGATCCAGAGCATGGTGCGCGACCCGGCGCGGCGCGAGCTGCTCTACCAACTCAACCAGGTGCGCGAGCGGGCCCTGCGCAAGGCCCCCGACGCGGAGGACACCAAGCGGCTGGACATCGTCTACGCCAACCTGCTGCGCATGTGGGCGGAGGTCTGAGCCGGGCGGGCCCCTTCCGTGACCGGGCCGAGACATGGGAAAGGCCCGCTCCGGCGTCCCGGGGCGGGCCTTTTTGTGGTGCGCCCAGCATGGGCGCACCCCTGCGGGTGGAAGTCCCGCCACGAGCTGGTCACGGCGAGTGAAGCGAAGCGCAACTGCGGGAGGGTGACCGACCGTGGGGAGGAAGCGTGGAGCGTAAACCGCGAGCCGACGAACAGACAAAATCGTCGGGAGCGATTTTGAACAGCCGCAGGCTGGCCCGAAGGGCGAGCCCCAGGGATGGGGTGAGTAAACCGGATACGAGGTACTGCCGAGCAGGGCGAGCGGGCCAGAGGCCGCGAAGCTCTCGTGGCCAAGGCGAAGCGGTGTAGATCCGGCGGTTGTGCGGTGAAGGGGTGCGC
>JALVPS010000178.1 GCA_027031685.1 Gammaproteobacteria bacterium
TTCTCGCGAGCCGACAGATGCAGGTCCACCGCGCCGCAGCAGCCGCCGGCGCGGATCACCGAGATGCCCAGGCGGTCGAGCACCCGGGCCGTGGCCGCGTCGATGGTCGGATCCAGGGCGGGCTGGGCGCAGCCCCCGGGCAGGATCACGCGGCGGGCATGCCGTGGCGCCGGCCAGGCGGGCGCCGTCTTCGCGGGCGGCACGTGCTCGCGCAAGGTCCGCGGCAGCAGGGGGCGCAGGCGGCGGGCCATTCCCAGCAGTCGGGCGAAGCGGGCGGCATCGGGAATCGCCCAGCGCAGCAGGGCCCGGTAACTGCGTTGCCACAACGGCCGGCCCACCCGGGGCTCCAGGGTCTCGCGGCCGATTTCCAGCAGCCGCGAATAGCGCACGCCGGAAGGGCAGGTGGTCTCGCAACTGCGGCACAGGAGGCAGCGATCGAGATGCTGGCGGGTGTGTTCCCCCACCGGCTGGTCCTCGAGCAGTTGCTTGATCAGATAGATGCGCCCACGGGGGCTGTCCCGTTCGTCGCCCAGCAGGCGGTAGGTGGGACAGGTGGCGGTGCAGAAACCGCAATGCACGCAGCGGCGCAGGATGGCCTCCGCTTCGCGGCCTTCGGGCGTCTTCAGGAACGATTCGGAGATGCGGGTCTGCATGGGGCTCAGAGATCCGGATAGAGGCGGCCGTAGTTGAGCAGGCCGAAGGGATCGAAGACTTCCTTCAGGCGCAGGTGAAGCTGCAGCGCGGCCGGCGGCAGGGGATGAAAGATCTCGCCTTCGGGCGCATGCCGAAAGGCCGTGGCGTGTCCGCCGGTCGCCTCGGCCTCGGCGCGAATGGCCTGTGCCTCCCGCTCGCTGCGCAGCCAGCGCTGGGCGCCGCCCCAGTCGATGAGCATCGGTTCGTCCATCGCAGCAAGCGGGGTAGCCGGCGGCAACGAGAGTCGCCACAGCGTCATGTTGCCCGCGAAGAAGGGATGCATCTGTTCACGGATGGCGAACCAGAATGCTTCGTCATCATCGAGAATGTCACCGCCGGCGTGTCGGGCACCCGCAGCCACGCCTGCTTCACTGCCTTCGAAACGCAGATGAAGCCGGCCGTCCACATGCACGGCGCCGGTGAGGGGCAGGGGTTCGCGCGCGAGGCGCTGCAGTGTCTCGAGCGCCTCGCCGGCCGGCATCTCCAGCACGCGGGTTTCGCGGGCGGCGGGCCGGGGCAGCACCTTGAGGGAGATGTCCAGCAGCACACCCAGGGTCCCGAAGGCCCCGCACATCAGTCGGGCCACGTCGTAGCCGGCCACGTTCTTCATCACCTCGCCGCCGAAGTGCAGGATGTCGCCCTTGCCGGTGAGCAGGGTGGCGCCCAGCACGTGGTCCCGTACCGAACCGCTCCAGGGTCGGCGGGGCCCGGCCAGGCCCGTGGCCACGGTGCCGCCGAGCGTGGCGTCCGGGCCGAAGCGCGGCGGTTCGAAGGGCAGGCACAGGTTGGCCTCGGCCAGCGTCGCCTCGAGTTCTGTCAGTGGCGTGCCCGCCCGGGCGGTGACGACCAGTTCCGTGGGCTCGAAGCTGACGATGCCGCGGTGCCCGGTCACGTCCAGCGGTTCGCCACGGACCGGCTGGCCCAGAAAGGCCTTGCTGCCGCTGCCGGCGATGCGCAGCGGTGTATGACTGTCCATGGCTTCCCGCACCCTGGCCTGCAGGGCGTCCCGCTGATCGGTGTCCATCAGAACCGCTCCAGCTCGGGGTGGGGCAACTGCCCGTGATGCACGTGCATGGCGCCGAACTCGGCGCA
>JALVPS010000179.1 GCA_027031685.1 Gammaproteobacteria bacterium
CAGTTCTCCGTACTGCTCAGCAACACGCTAAAGCCCGGTTTCAAGGAAAGCGAAGCCGATACCACCAAGGACATCTACAAACCGACGGTTCGGCTGAAAGTGAAGGAAGGCACGGGCACCGCCCAACTCATGAACAACGCCGAAGCGGACATCCCCCTGGAGCCGGCCGCCGAGGGCGATTTCTGGAAAAAGCTGGTGGGCACCTTCACGCCCAGCAGCGACAGTGCCACGGTGTCCATTGAAATCACTTCCGGGACAGATCCCGCTGGCAACGAATTCAATGTGCTGGGCCTGACCGACGTAAGCCTCAAGTCCTGCACGGGTGGCTCGGGCGGTTCCGGTGGCACGGGCGGTTCCGGTGGCACGGGCGGTTCCGGTGGCACGGGCGGTTCCGGTGGCACGGGCGGTTCCGGTGGCACGGGTGGCTCCGGTGGCACGGGTGGCTCCGGTAGCACGGGTGGCTCCGGTAGCACGGGTGGCTCCGGTAGCACGGGTGGCTCCGGTAGCACGGGTGGCTCCGGTAGCACGGGCGGTTCCGGTAGCACGGACGACTCCAGTGGCAGCGGCGGCGGTGGCGGCGGCGCCTTGGGCGGCCTGCTGCTGGGCCTGCTCGGTCTGGGGGCGTTCCGCCGTCGGCGGCGCTGATCGGGCCACGGGCCAGTCGCACCGGGAAAGGGCGGGCGCTTTGCGACCGCCCTTTCCTTTTGCCCGCAGCCCGCCCCCTATGCCAGTGGGCCGGGATTTTCTTGACCTCGGGCATGGACAGGGCCACCCTGAACGCCATACTGGGTGCGTCCCGGCAACCCCGTACCGGGGCTCGCTTGTACAACAACGTAGAGGAAGGGAAAGCATGTTCAATAGCTGCAAGCTGCGTTTTCTGGCCCTGGCCATCGCGGCCGTGGGGGCCCTGCTGGTACTGAGCTATTCGTTCATCCCGTGGGGCGGTTTCCACTACCGTCTGGCGCCGATGCACCTGCTGGGCGGGCTGCTGCCCTTCACCGTGTACGCGGTGCTGGCCATGACGCTGCGCCACGCTGCCCTGGTAACGCCGGGGCTGTTCCTGATCACCGTGCAGGTGCTGGCCTGGTACACGGGCTACCTGTTCCCGGACACCGGCTCGCCGGCCCAGGCCGCCGCCCAGCTGGCCGCCTTCCAGACGCTGGTGGTGCTGCCGGTGGGACTGGGCATCGGCTACTACATCGACCGCTACATCGGTCACACCGACTCCTTCGATCCCGGCTACTGAGCGCCGCCCGTCCGCGAAGGGAAGCGCTACGGAAAGGGACGCCCGATTGGACTACACTCAGCGCATGGCCCAGCTCCTCGACCCCTTCCAGCGCCGCATCGAATACATCCGCCTGTCGGTCACCGACCGCTGCGACCTGCGCTGCTTCTACTGCCTGCCGGAGGACCACCGGGACTTCGAGACGCCCGACCACTGGCTGACCTTCGAGGAGATCGAGCGGGTCATCGGCGCCTTCGCCCGGCTGGGTGTGCGGCGCATTCGCCTCACCGGCGGCGAGCCCCTGGTGCGCCGCGGCATCACCGACCTGGCCACCCGCCTGCACGCCCTGCCCGGCGTGGCCGACCTGTCGCTGAGCACCAATGCCACCCGCCTGGCGCGCATGGCCCAGCCGCTGCGCGCCGCCGGCGTCTCGCGCATCAACGTCAGTCTGGACTCGCTGCGGCCGGAGGTCTTCAAACGCATCACCAAGGGACGGCTGGACAAGGTGCTGGACGGGCTGATGGCGGCCAAGGCGGCCGGCTTTGCGCCCATCAAGATCAACATGGTGGTGATGCGCGGCATCAACGACGGCGAGGTGGAGGACATGGTGCGCTTCTGCCTCGAGCACGGCTTCACGCTGCGCTTCATCGAGACCATGCCGGTGGGCGACACCGGCCGGCGCGCCAGCGACTGTTACATCAGCCTGCAGACGGTGCGCCGCCGTCTGGCGGAGCGCTACGAGCTGCTGCCAGGCACCAGCCCCGGCGGTGGCCCGGCGCGCTACGTGCGCGTGGCCGGCTCCGACCTGACCATCGGCTTCATCACCCCCATGTCGCAGCACTTCTGCGAGACCTGCAACCGGGTGCGCCTGTCCGCCGACGGCACCCTCTACCTGTGCCTCGGCCAGGACCACAAGTTCGAATTCCGCCCCCTGCTGCGGGCCGGCATCGGCGATGCCGAACTGGAGCAGGCCATCCTGGAGGCCATCGCCCGCAAGCCGGAGCGCCACGAGTTCAGCGACCGGCCGGAAAAGGTGGTGCGCTTCATGGCGCAGACCGGCGGCTGACCCGCCGCCGCGCCCCGCCCCTCAGAACGCCAGCCGGTTGAGGAAGGACTGCTCGGGCAGGTCCATTCCGCGCAGGTCGCACACGCCCGCAACCTCCGGCGCCTCGTCCGCGTACACCGTGAGCGGCAGGACCAGCGGCGCCGGCCAGGCCCGCGCCGGCAGCCCGGCCAGCCACGCCCGCCGTTCCGCCGCCGGCTTGGTGGCCAGCAGCGCCTCGCTGTTGAAGGCCACCAGGCCGCGCCCCTCCGCGTCCATCGCCTCGCGCAGCCGCTCGGTGAGCGTCTCCAGGCCCAGGGTGTGCGCCTGCCAGCCGAGGGCGCTCAGCCAAGCCTGGCGACAGTCCACGAACCCCAGCCCCAAGGCATGGGCCATCTGGCGGGCGAGGTCGGGGCGGTAGTCGGCCAGCAGAGCCAGGGTGGCGCCGGCCGGGCGCGCGGCCACGGCGTCGCGCAGCGGGGCCAGCCAGGGGGTGTCGTCGGTCATGGGTCGAATACCTGGAACAGGTGCCGGTGGTGGTTGGTTTGGCGACAGATGGGGCACAGCGTCTCGTACGCCGCCTGGGCCGCCGGCCAGTGGAAGGGGGCCCCGCAGGCCCGGCAGCGGGCCTGCCGCAGGGGCAGATCGTGCGGGGCGCCGCGCCCCAGGGGGGTCAGCCGCACGGCCCGCCGGTCACAGGCGTCCACGCACAGGCCGCAGCCGGTGCAGTCGGCCGGCGAGACGCGGTAGGCCCCCTCGGCGAGCTGCAGGGCGCCGTGGGGACAGAGCCGCAGGCAGGCGTCGCAGCCGTTGCAACGCCGCGCGTCGATGGCGGGCAGCCAAGGCCAGCGGACCGCCCCCTCGCTGGCCGTGCCCGCCGGCAGCAGACGGCCGGGCGGCAATAGGCCCTCCGGCGCGGCCTCGGCCACCCCCGCCTGCGCCAGCGAGCCGACCAGGGCGTGCCGGAAGAAGCCGCGGCGATCCACCACCGGCCCGTCGTCCGCCGTGGTGGCGGCCAGCACCCGCGCCAGCCCGCCGGGCACCACCTCGCGCTGCACGAAGGGCGGCAGGCCCCGATCCGCCAGCAGGGGCGCCAAGGTGGCCAGGGCGGCCTCCAGCGTGGGGGCGGTGCCACCTCGGTCACAGCGGGCGCAGTCGCCACGCCGGGTGAACAGATGGCGGCAGCCCTCGCCGTACATGGCCAGCAGGTCGCGCAGGCCCAGGGCGTGCAGGCAGGCCAGGGTGGCCTCGCCCTCCCCGGCCCGCTCGCACACGGCCAGCGCCAGACGTTCGCCGCCCCAGCGGCGGCGCGCCACGGGCCGCGGCTGGTCGATGGCCGCCTCCGGACAGGCCGGCACGCAGCGGCCGCAGCCGTCGCAGCGGGTGGTATCGATGCCCAGGGCCTCGTCGTCGATGACCCAGGCCCCGGCCGGGCAGGCGTCGGCACAGGCACGGCACCGGGCGGCGGCGGTGTGCGCGTGCACGCAGCGCTCGCCGTCCACCGCCGGCAGCACCCACTCGGCGCGGGCCGCCTCGACCAGCTCAGGCAGGCGGGTCACGTCAGCACTGGCCGGGACTCACTGGGCGAGCACCCATTTGGCCAGCGTGTGGGCCTCCTCGTCGCTGAGGCCGGGCTGGGGCGGCATGGGCGTCTTGCCCCACACGCCGGCGCCGCCCTTCTTGATCTTGGCCGCCAGCTTGTCCGCGGCGCCGGCATCGCCCTTGTATTTCTCGGCCACCGCCTTGTAGGCGGGCCCCACCTTTTTCACATTGATGTCGTGGCAGCCGAGACAGCCCTTCGCGCGCGCCAGGTCGGCGGCGTCGCCGGACCAGGCGGGGGTGGCCGCCAGCCCCAGGGAGAGGGCGGCAGCGGCGATCAGGATGGAGCGTTTCATGGCAGATTCCTCCGCGTTGCAGTGTGGGAAGGGGTGCTCGGCGCGGTCACCAGGAGGGCGCCGCGCCGGGCACGAAGCGCACCGGCACGGGGGCCACTTCGCGCTTCGGCTTCATGCGTTGTTCGATCTCTTCCGCGCTGGGGCGGGGCGCGTCCAGCAGCTGCGCCAGCAGGTCGCGCAGCCGCTCGGCGTAGCGCTCGGTGAGCAGGGCCAGACCGGCGTAGAAGGGGGTCTGGCAGCGCGTGGCGACGCGCTCGGCAAAGCGGCCCAGCCAGCGCAGCAGGTGCTCGTCCATGAAGCGGGCCGCGTCGGTCAGCCCGTCCGCGCCGCGCTCCGCCAGCAGCCAGGCGATGAACTGCAGCTGGTGGGCCAGGTGGTCGTCCGGACAGCGGCGCCAGTCTTCCACGGCGAGGCCGAAGCGGCGGTACCAGGCGCGCACCTGGAACATGCTGCGCTGCATGGCCAGGCCCTCGTCGTCGATCCACACCGACTCCTGGGGCGAGGCCAGGTAGCTGTGATTGAGATAGATGGCCGCGTAGTCGGCCGCCAGCGCGTCCAGCAGGCCGGCGTCGGCCGGCTCCGGCCAGCCCCGCACCTCGTCGCGCACGGCCGCCAGCACCGGCTGCACCGCCTCGTCCAGGCGCAGGCCCAGGCCGGCCGGGAAGTCCGCCGCGCGCAGGGCGCGCAGCGTGTCGGCGTCCAGCTCACGGGCGTGCAGGACGGCCAGCTGGCGCAGGTCGTCCACCACCGCCTGGCAGAAGGTGGCCAGCGCGTCGGGGGCGCGGGCGGCGACGCCGCTCATGCCTTGCCCTCCCCGGGCACGCCCTTGCTGTGCGGGATGAACACGATGGACGGGTTGGTGAGCTGCGGGTCGGCGAAGTTCTTCACTTGCCGCACCGGCTTGTCGTTGGGGCCCATGGCCTTGGTCTGCCAGGTGCCGTCGCGCAGCTTGTCGATGGGGCCGATGTCCAGCACGCGCATCATGCAGGCCATGACGCAGTAGGGCTTGCGGCCGGCCTCGATCTCGTCCACGCACATGTTGCACTTCTTGACTACCTGCTCCTCGGGGTCGTACTGGGGCGCGCCGTAGGGGCAGGTGGCCTCGCAGCGCCGGCAGCCGATGCACAGCGTGGAGTCGATGTCCACGATGCCGTCCTTCTTGCGCTTGAAGATGGCCCCCGTGGGACAGGCCGGCAGGCAGGCCGGCTCGGCGCAGTGGTTGCAGGACATGTTGACCTTGTAGGCGTACACGTCCGGGAAGCGCCCGCCCTCCACGTACATCACGCGCCGGAAGCGCGGTCCCGGCGGCAGGCCGTTCTTGTCCTTGCAGGCCATCTCGCAGGCCCGGCAGCCGATGCAGTCCACGTTGTTGTGGATGAAGCCCAGCTGCATGTCCGGCACCACCGGGGTGTACACCGCCTTCTTGCGGCGCTTGACCGCCGCCTTGATCTTCGCCTTGTCGATTTCTCGCGCCATGTCGCTTCTCCTCCGAGGGTGGTGTTACAGATCGCGGCGGAACACGTGGCTGCGCGCCACGGCCAGCT
>JALVPS010000180.1 GCA_027031685.1 Gammaproteobacteria bacterium
CTCGGAGACCTTGCCGGTGAGGGCATACTTGGTGCCGCCGTGGATGATGCCTTGGGCGTAACGGGTCTGGCCGGCGCCGATCCGGTCGGACTCGAACAGGGCGGCGCGGTAGCCGCGGTGGCGCAGCCGGGCGAGCAGCCACAGGCCGGCGATGCCGCCGCCGAAGATGGCCACGTCGAGATGGGGGGTGTCGCTCATGGGTGGTCTGGCGGGGCGGATTTTTGGTGTAGCCCCTCACCCCGTCCCTCTCCCCGCAAGCGGGGAGAGGGGGCCCTTCGTTCAGGGGTGCTGGTAGGTTCAGCCTTCATCCTTCGTCTCTGCCTTGCCTTCGCGCTTGCGGATCTCGCCGATAATGCCGGTGGTAGAGACGCCGTCCACGTAGGTGAGTACCCGCACCTCGCCGCCGGCCTCGCGCACGCAGTCGCCGCCGGGGATTTTGTCCGGATCGTTGTCGCCGCCCTTGACCAGCAGATCCGGCAGCACCCGGCAGATGAGGCGGGTGGGCGTGTCCTCGTCGAAGCCGACCACCCAGTCCACGCAGTCGAGCGCCGCCAGCACCCGCATGCGCCGCTCCTGGGTGTTGACCGGCCGCTCCGGCCCCTTGAGGCGGCGCACCGAGGCGTCGTCGTTGACGGCCACGATGAGCCGGTCGCCCAGGGCCGCGGCCTGCTCCAGGTAGGTGACGTGGCCGGCATGCAGGATGTCGAAGCAACCGTTGGTCATCACCACCGTCTCGCCGTGGGCCCTGGCCTCCTGGACCAGGGCCACCAGCCGATCCTCGTCGACGATGCCCTGCTCCACCTCGCTCTGCTCGCGCAGGGCGTGGCGCAGTTCGTCCACCGAGACCTTGGCGGTGCCCAGCTTGCCGACCACGATGCCGGCGGCGAGGTTGGACCAGGCGGTGGCCTCGGCCAGCGGCTCGCCGGCGGCCAGGGCCGCGGCCAGCACCGAGATCACCGTGTCGCCGGCACCGGTGACGTCGTACACCTCCCGCGCGTGGGTCGGCAGGTGCCGGGGCGGGTGGCCCTGCTGCAGCAGGGTCATGCCCTTCTCGCTGCGGGTGATGAGCAGGGCCTCGAGGTCCAGTTCCTGACGCAGGCGCTCGCCCTTCTCGACGATGGCCTCGTCGCTGGGCGCGGCGCCGACGATGGCCTCGAATTCGTGCAGGTTGGGGGTGATGAGCGTGGCGCCGCGATAGCGGCTGAAGTCGCTGCCCTTGGGATCGACCAGCACCGGCACCCCTCGCTCGCGCGCCGCGCGGATGAAGTCCTGCACCTGGTTCAGGGTGCCCTTGCCGTAGTCGGAGAGCACCACGGCGCCGGCGCCCTGCAGGCGCTTTGCGAAATCGTTCAACAGGGGCCCGGCCGGCACGTCGAAAAAGCCGTCCTCGAAATCGAGACGGATGAGCTGCTGGTGACGGGAGAGCACCCGCAGCTTGGTGATGGTGGCGCTGTCCGGCACCCGGGCGAAATGCCAGGCCACGTCGTGATCGTCGAGGATCTTCGCCAGGGCCCCGGCCGCCTCGTCCTCGCCGGTGAACCCCAGCAGCTCGGCCTGGCCGCCCAGCGCGGCGATGTTCAGCGCCACGTTGCCGGCGCCGCCGGCGCGCTCCTCGGCGGTGTCCACGTGCACCACCGGCACCGGCGCCTCGGGCGAAATGCGCGAGGTGTCGCCGTGCCAGTAGCGATCCAGCATCAGATCGCCGACGACGAGGACGCGGGCGGTGGTGAAGTCGGGGAGTTGGGTTTTCATGGTGTCACGCAACCGGAACGCGGGATGGGTG
>JALVPS010000181.1 GCA_027031685.1 Gammaproteobacteria bacterium
GCGCCATCCAGATCGATCCGGACATGGTGTACACCGTGTTCGACGGCGAGCAGGTGCGCATGTTCGAACGCATGTACGATCCGGCCGCCCGCCAGCCGGGCCGTGAACCGGCGCGACAGGCCGATTCGGATCTGCTGATGTTCGGCTACTACGTGCGCAACAATACCGGGATCGGCCTGCGCACCTTCGCCAGTGGCCTGCTGTTCGGCATCGGCACCCTGCTGGTGCTGATCTTCAACGGCCTCTACATCGGCGCCGCCGCCGGTCACCTCACGCAGATGGGGTTCGGCGAGACCTTCTGGCCCTTCGTCGCCGGCCACTCCGGCCTGGAACTCAACGCCATCGTGCTCAGCGGCGCCGCCGGACTGCAACTGGGCCTGGCCGTGCTCGCGCCGGGCCGTCGCACCCGGCTGCGGGCCCTGCGCGACGAGGCGCTGGACGCCCTGCAACTGGTCTATGGCGCCGCCGGCATGTTCCTGCTGGCGGCGCTGGTGGAGGCCTTCTGGTCGCCGCGCCTGCTGCCGTCCGAATTCAAAATCGCTGTCGGCATCGCCCTGTTCGCGCTGGTGATCGCCTACTTCCTGCTGGCCGGGAGGCGTCGCCATGCGGCTTGAGGATCTGCGTATCCGCCTGCGCCCGCGCGGCCACCGCGAAGCCCTGGATCTGGGGCTGGCCCTGCTGCAGGCCAACTGGCGGGCGGTCTACACCGCCTGGTTCGCCATCACCCTGCCCGTGTTCCTGCTCCTGAACCTGCTGCTGGTGGAGCATTTGCTGCTGGCCGCGATCCTGTTCTGGTGGCTCAAGCCGCTCTACGACCGGGTGCTGCTGTTCGTGCTCGGGCGCACCCTGTTCGGCGACACCCCCGGCCTCGGGGCGCTGCTGCGCGCCCTGCCGAGCCTGCTGCGCAACACCGGCCTGCCTGGCCAGCTCACCTGGGCCCGCCTGTCGCCCTACCGCAGCCTGGTGCTGCCGATTCTGCAGCTCGAAGGCCTGCGGGGCCGGGCGCGGCGGGAACGGGCCCGCCTGCTGGTGCGGCGGGCCGGCGGCCATGCCTTCTGGCTGCTGTTCCTGTGCGTGAACGTGGAGACGCTGTTCACCCTGAGCCAGTACGTGGCGCTGGTCATGTTCCTGCCCGACGGCATCGACACCGACTTCCTGCGACTCGTCTTTGCCGAGGATCCGCCCTGGTGGCTGGGCCTGCTGGGCAATCTTTTCTACTACCTCGCCATGAGCGCCGTGGAGCCCTGGTACGTGGCCTCCGGGTTCATGCTCTACCTGAACCGCCGCAACGAACTGGAAGCCTGGGACGTGGAACTGCGCCTGCGCCGTCTCGCCCGGCGGCTGGCGGCACCGGCCGGCGCGGCGCTGCTGTGCCTCGCCCTGTTCGTCACGCCGGGTACGATGCGGAGCGCCAACGCCGCCAACCCCCTGCCGCCCGACGAAGCCCCGCGGGTGATCGCCGAGGTGCTCGCCGACGAGGCCTTCTCGGGCGAGGAGACCATCACCGTCTGGGTGCCGAAGGACTGGTCCTGGCAGTGGGGCAATCCGGAAGACGGGGAACAACAGGCGATGTTTCCCGGCCTGCCGCTGCTGCTCGCCGACGGCATGAAGCTGGTGCTGGTGGCGCTGGTGCTCTGGGGCCTGTTCCTGATCTATCGCTACCGGGAACGGCTGGGGCTGGAACGCCCGCCGGTCCCGGCACCCGCCGCCACGTCACCGGATGCGCACAGCCAGCCGATCCCGGATCCGGAGAGCCTGCCCGCGGACGTGCCCGGGCCGC
>JALVPS010000182.1 GCA_027031685.1 Gammaproteobacteria bacterium
ATGTGTTCCTCAACCGGCGCGGCGCCGGCATGACGCGCCACAACTTCTGGCACATCGTGCGCCGCCACGCCCGCGCCGCCAGCATCACCCGCCACCTCTCGCCGCACACCCTGCGCCACGCCTTCGCCACCCACCTGCTGGACCACGGCGCCGACCTGCGCGCCGTGCAGATGCTGCTCGGCCACAGCAACGTGACCACCACGCAGATCTACACCCATGTGGCGCGCGCCCGGCTGCAGGCCCTGCATGCCGCCCACCACCCCCGCGGTTGAGCCGGCGGCGTGCGCCCCGTCCCTGCCGCGGGGGGCCATTCGCGCTAAGATGCGCCCGGGCCGAACTCGCGCCGCCGCCGGTGGTCCCACCCGCAGTGGCCGGCCCACGCATTGAAGGCAACCGAAGGAACTCCCCCATGATCAGGATCGTACTGGCCGCGCTGTTGGGCGTGGCGCTCTCCCTCCCCCAGTTCGCCGCCGCCGGCGCCGAGCAGACCATCGCCGAGCGCATGGTGAAGATCATCCCCGACCACAAGCCGGACAGCATCCGCAAGACGCCGGTCGAGGGGCTGTACGAGGTGGTCTACGGCCCGCAGGTGTTCTACGTCACCGCCGACGGCCGCTACCTGCTGCAGGGCGAGCTGGTGGACCTGGCCACGCGCCAGAGCCTCACCGACGCCACCCTGCGCGGCATCCGCAAGAAGATCATCGACGCCGTGCCGGACAGCGACACCATCGTGTTCGCGCCCAGGGACGGCCAGGTGAAGCACACCATCACCGTGTTCACCGACATCGATTGCCCCTACTGCCGCAAGCTGCACCGCGAGATCGACAACTACCTGGCCGAGGGGATCAAGGTGCGCTATCTGCTCTACCCGCGCGCCGGCAAGGGCTCGCCCTCCTACCGCAAGGCCGCGGCCGTGTGGTGCGCCAAGGACCGTCAGGCGGCCCTCACCCGCGCCAAGAACGGCGAGAAGGTCGACGCGCCGTCCTGCCGGCACCCGGTGGACGAGCACATGGCCCTCGGCAACCGGGTGGGCGTCACCGGCACGCCGGCCATCGTGCTGGAGAGCGGCGACATGGTGCCCGGCTACCGCCCGGCCAAGGAGCTGTCCGCCCTGCTGGACCGCCTGGCCGCCCGCAAGTAGCGGGCGGGAGCGGGGCAAAGGCGGTCAGGCACCTGACCGCCTTTGCCCGAGGCCAGACAACCCGCCACGTGACGACGACTTGATGGGTTGGCGTCAGAAAAGTGAATGGAACAGTCCGGCAGACTGACCCCCGGGAACAGAAATCATGTTCGCTGTCACAATTGCTGCCATTGATTCCGCTGTTGGCGGCATGTGCCTGCTCGATCCGATAGAATGGATCCATAACAAATGAGGTTGGGCGAAGGATCAAGGCGATAGCGCGAAGGCCGGGATGCGGCGTTGGGGCAGATGGGACTAGGGGTACAGGGAAATATCGCACCCGGCATGCGCGTGGTCGTCCGCGATGCCGAGTGGGTGGTACGCAAGGTCGATCTGGCGTCCGATGGCGGCCAGATGCTCACCTGCGATGGCGTCTCCGAGCTGGTTCGTGACCAGCCGGCCATCTTTCTCACCCGCCTGGAAGACGGGATCCAGGTGCTCGATCCGGCCGAGACCCGTCTGGAGCAGGACGACTCGCCCGGCCACGCCGACAGCCTGCTGTATATCGAGAGCCAGCTGCGCCGTCAGTCCATCAACGACGACCGGATCCACATCGCCCACGAGGCGGCCATGGATCTGGTGCCCTATCAGCTCGAGCC
>JALVPS010000183.1 GCA_027031685.1 Gammaproteobacteria bacterium
CCTGGCGGCGGCATGACCCTCGGCACCCTGGTGGCCCACCTGGCAAGGCGCCTGCCGCTCACCTGGCTGGCCGGAGAGGCGAGCCGCGCCCATTCCCTGGAGCTGGGTGAGATCCGCCGCCAGGACATCTCCCTGCTGGGCCACTTCAGCCTCACCCGCCCCAACGTCATCCAGGTGCTGGGGGAGGTGGAGGCCGCCTACCTGCGCAACCTGACCACCAGCGAGCGCACGCGGCGCCTCGACCAGTTGCTCTCGCCCCACACCCGCCTGGTGCTGCTCACCGACAGCCTGGCGCCGCCGGAGGCGCTGGTGACGCGCTGCGCCGAGGCCGGCATCGGCCTGCTGCGCACGCCGGTGCCCAGCTTCGAGGCCATGACCGAGCTGCGCGACCTGCTGGCCGAGCAGCTGGCGGAGCAGACCACCCTGCACGGGGTGTTCATGGAGGTGGTGGGCTCGGGGGTGCTGATCTCCGGGCGCAGCGCCATCGGCAAGAGCGAGCTGGCCCTGGAGCTGATCAGCCGCGGCCACCGCCTGATCGCCGACGACGCGCCGCTGTTCACGCGCATCGCCCCCAATACCCTGCGCGGCAGCTGTCCGCCGCTGCTGCAGGATTTCCTGGAGGTGCGCGGGCTGGGGGTGCTCAACATCCGCGCCATGTTCGGCGACAGCGCCATCAAGCCGGTCAAGAACCTGCGCCTGATCGTGCACCTGGTGCCGCCCGAGGAGGCGGGCGAGCCGGAGCAGCATCATCTGACCGGCCTGCATGCGCCGCAGACCATCCTCGGCGTGGAGATACCGCGCATCCTGCTGCCGGTGGCGCCGGGCCGCAACCTGGCGGTACTGGTGGAGGCGGCGGTGCGCAACCACCTGTTGCAGGCAAACGGGTATCATGCCGCCCTGGATTTCCAGGCGCGCCTGCGCCAGCAGCTGGAGCACGACACCCAATGAGGGTCTTCATCGTCAGCGGCCTGTCCGGTTCGGGCAAGACCATTGCCCTCAACGCGCTGGAGGACGCCGGCCTGTACTGCGTGGACAACCTGCCGCCCGGCCTGCTGGCCACGGTGGTGGACAACCTGGCGGCACGCCCGGCGGCCGGCTTCGAGGACCTGGCCCTGGGCATCGACGCGCGCGCCGGCTACGAGGAGCTGCAGCAGCTGGAAACGGTCATGGCCGAGATCGAGTCCCGCGGCCACGAGGTGCGACTGATCTTTCTGCAGGCGGAAGAGGCGGTGCTCATCAAGCGCTACAGCGAGACGCGCCGCAAGCACCCCCTCACCCACGGTGGTCTGCCGCTGGTGGAGGCCATCCGCCGCGAGCGGGAGATGCTGAGTGAGGTGGCCGCCCTGGCCGACCTGTCCATCGATACCTCCCACCTGACCCTGCACGAGCTGAACCGGCTCATCCAGCAGCGCATCGACCCGGACGGCGAGGCCCTGGCCCTGTCGGTGCTCATCCAGTCCTTCGGCTTCAAGCATGGCGTGCCGCTGGATTCGGACTTCGTGTTCGACCTGCGCTGCCTGCCCAACCCCTACTGGGAGCCGAGCCTGCGTCCCCACACCGGGCGCGACGCGCCGGTGATCGCCTTCCTGGAACGCTACCCCGAGGTGAACGAGATGTACCAGACCCTGCGTGACCTGCTGGAACGCTGGATCCCGCAGTTCCAGGCCTGCAACCGCAGCTACGTGACGGTGTCCATCGGCTGCACCGGCGGCCGCCACCGCTCGGTGTTCATGGTGGAACAGCTGGCCACCCACCTGCGCAAGCGGTTCGGCAACATGATCGCCGTCAAGCACCGGGAGCTGTGAGGGCCGGCCATGAGCGTGGGACTGATGCTGGTGACGCATGGGCGGCTGGGGGTGGAGCTGCTGTCCACGGCGCAGAACATGCTGGGCGTGTGCCCCCTGCAGACCGATACGCTGAGCGTGTCGCAGCACGACGATGTGGACGAGCTGGACGCCCTGGCAGAGGTCATCCGCCTGCGCCTGGACGACGGCGACGGGGTGCTGGTGCTCACCGACATGTATGGCTCCACGCCCGGCAACGTGGCCACCCGCCTGCTGCGCCGGCCGGGGGTGGCGGTCATCGCCGGGGTCAACCTGCCCATGCTCATCCGCGTCATGAACTACCCCTCCCTGCCCTTGCCGGAGCTGGTGGACAAGGCCCTGTCCGGCGGCCACACGGGCATCGTCCACTGCCAGCCGGAGGACGCGGCGTGATCGAGCGCGAGCTGCCCATTGTCAACAAACTGGGCCTGCACGCGCGCGCCGCGGCCAAGTTCGTGGCCCTGGCCTCGCGCTTCGCCAGCCGTATCGAGGTGTCCCGCAACCAGCGGCGCGTCAACGGCAAGAGCATCATGGGCGTCATGATGCTGGCCGCGGCGCGCGGCACCACCATCACCCTGCACATCGACGGCCCCGACGAGGCCGCCGCCGCCGCCGCCCTGGAACAGCTGGTGCGCGAGCGCTTCGGCGAGGCCGAGTAGCGGCCACCCGGGCCACGATTGCGGCCTGTGGCGCGCTTGCCGGACGGCCGGCACGGGTTGCACTCGCCTTTTCCGCCTTCCTTGCCCTGGTTATCTTCGTGCCACGCCGAAGCGCCTATTTGAACCCCGTCACAGGAGCCAGCACCGACCGTTGCGGCGGGGCCGGCGCTGGCCTATCAATGCCCCACGCGACCCCGCACAAGGATTCGCCGCCATGTTCATGTCCCCACGTCTTTTCCGCCTGGCCACCGGCCTGTTGCTCGCCCTGTCCCTGACCCTGAGCGGCTGCGGCCGCGACGAGGAGGCCAGCCACGCCCACTACGAAAAGGCCGAGCAACTGTTCAAGGAAGGCAAGTATCAGAAGGCGCGCGTGGAGGCGCAGAACGCCATCAAGGCCGACTCACGCAACGTGCCGGCGCGGCTGCTGCTGGCGCGCACCTACCAGCGCCTGCACGCCCCCGCGGACGCCCTCGCTACCTACCGCGGCGTGTTGCAGTTCGACCCAGCCAACCCGGAGGCGGGCCTCGAGGTCGGGCTGGCGGCGGCCGAGGACGGGAATATGGACGAGGCCGAGGCCGTGGTGCGGCCGCTGGAGCGGGCCAAGGACGGGCAGGACGCCGCCCGCCTGATCCGCGCCGAGATGGCCTGGCAGGACAAGGACCTGAATACCGCCCTGTCCCTGACGAAGCGCGTGTGGCAGGCCCACCCCGAACTGGCCGAGGCGGGCCGCCTGTATGCCTTCTTTCTGCGCCAGGACGGCCAGATCCGCCAGGCCATCGACGTGGCCCGCACCAGCTGGCGGCGCCACCCCGAAGACGACGCCCTGCGCGACCTCCTGGCGCGACTGCTGTTCGAGGTGGGGGACTGGGACGCCGGGCTGGACATCCTGCGCGCCGCGGTCAAGGCCCAGCCGCGCGACATCTCCCTGCGCCACCGGCTGGCCAGCACCCTGGTGCAGGCCGGACGGAAGGACGAGGCCGAGGCCTTCCTGCGCCAGACCTGGCGGGACCTGCCGGACGATGCCCAGGCGCGCCGTCTGCTGATCGACTTCCTGACCACCGAGCGCGACACCGACGACGCCCTGCGTCAACTGGACGCCCTGGCACGCGCGGCGAAAGACCCCATCCCCTTCCTGCTCGCGCGCGGAGCCCTGCTGGCCCGTGCCGGGCGGCTCGAGGCGGCCGCCCAGGTGTATGAGGGCCTGCTGGCCCGCCAGGGGCGCGGCGACTGGCGACGCAAGGCACGGGACGGCCTGGCGCAGGCGCGCTTCCTGCTGGGCGACAGCGACGAGGCCCTTCGGCTCGCCAATCAGGTGCTGAAGGACGCCCCCCGCGACCCGGAGGCCCTGGAGCTGCGCGCCCGCATCCGTCTGGCCCGCCGGCAGGCGCTGGAGGCCATCACCGACCTGCGCACCCTGCTCCGCGCTCGCCCCAACTCCGCCACCGTCCACTACCTGCTGGCCCAGGCCCACCTGCAGAACGGCGACACCATCCTGGCGCGGCAGAACCTGCGCAAGGCCCTGGAACTCGACCCCAACGACATGCGCAGCCTGCTGGCCCTGGCCCGCCTCGACCAGCGGGAAGGAGCGCCGGCACGCGCCCTGGAGCGGCTGGAAAAGGCACGCCGCGACGCCCCGGACGACCCCACCGTGGCCGTGGCCCTGGTGCGCGCCCTGCTGGCCAGCGACCAGCCCGACAAGGCACTGGCCGAGGCCGAATCGCTGCGCGCCCGGACGCCCGACTCCCCGCTCGGCTACCTGCTGGCCAGCCTCAGCCACCAGCAGCTGGGCGAACATCGGCAAGGGCTGGCGCAGCTGGAGAAGGCCCTGCAGAAGGCACCCGGGTCCGTCGTCACCCAGGCCCTGCTGGTCCACGAGCTGCTGGCCCAGAAACAGTACGCCGAGGCCGAGCGGCGCGTGCGCGCGGCCTTGGCGAACAGCCCGAAAAACGCCTTCCTGCACGCCTTGCTGGGCACCGTCCTGGAGGCACGCGGCAACCTCGGCGCCGCCGAACAGGCCTACCGCGAGGCCACCCGGCTGCAGCCGGACTGGGCCGGACCCTGGGCCCGGCTGGCCCGCCTGCAGCAACAGCAGGGACACGTGCAGGCCGCCATGGACACCTACCGGCAGGGACTGCAGGCCGCCCCCGGCAACCCCACCCTGCGCGTGGAACTGGCCGTACTGGCCGCCGACCAGGGCGACGAGGCCACCGCACGGCAGATCTACGAGGCCATGCTCGAAGAGAATCCCCGCGACATCGTGGCCGCCAACAATCTGGCCATGCTGCTGGTGCGCCATCCGGCCGACTCGGCCGAGCGCCTGCGCCGGCTCCTGCCCCTGCTGACCCGCGCCGACCACCCCCAATTGCTGGACACGCGCGGCTGGATCCGCCTGCAACTGGGCGAGACCCGCCGCGCCCTCACCCTGCTGCGCCGTGCCCTGCAGGCCGATCCGGACAACGGCGGTTTCCACTACCACATAGCTCAGGCCCTGCTGCGCAGCGGCGAGCGCGACCAGGCCCGCCGTCATCTGGCCCAGGCACTGGCCCACAAGGAAGACCTGGCACCCGACGAATGGAAGGACGCCCTGCAGTTGCTCGATACCCTGGGCACTCGCACCGACGCCCCGCAGGATTACGGGCAGCGCAAGGGCTGATTACCCGATTACCCTCCCGCCGGTGGCCATGTCACCGAGGCTGAGGCACCTGGTTTGTGGGTGCGGTCTACCAGTTGCCCCCCACTCTCGGCTCCAGCTCCTTGATGGACACCGAAAAGGCCGGCTGCCACACAAAACAGGCCTCCACACTGCCTTGCCGGAATGGCCCTGCTGCTCCAGCATCGCGAAACAGGGCAGGTGCTGGTTGGCCTTACAAACGCATGCCCCAGGTTCACTGGTGCCGCGGCAGACGGACGACGGCGCGGATGGGAAAGTGGTCGGAATCATTCACCTCATGCAGGGTCTGGAACCGCTCCACCTCGATGTCCGGGCTGACGAAGATATTGTCGATGCGCATCAGGCGTGCCTTGGGCTTGTTGGAGGTACCACCGATGCCCCAGCCCTTCTCCTCGAAGGCATTGCGCAGCCGCTGGCGCAGCTTCTGGTACACGAAGCCAAAGGGCGGCTCGTTGAAGTCGCCGCAGACGATAGTCGGGTGGGGCGAGCGGCGCAGGCTATCCAGCAGCAATACAACCTGGTCACGCTTGGC
>JALVPS010000184.1 GCA_027031685.1 Gammaproteobacteria bacterium
GGGATCCTCTTCGACACCTGTCCCATCGACGAGTCTGAGCGTGATGTCTGGTACCGGGCGTTCATCCCCCACGCTGCGCGCCTCCTGCGCCCGGGGGGCGTTTTCACCTACTATGCGCATCAGGCCGCTCCCGGTCCTCTCCGAGATCAGTGGCTCTTGGCACACCATTTCAGCATGATCGAGTCCATTGTGGTCAATGTTACCCCGTCCTTGCGTTGTCAGTACTGGCGGGAAGGCACGCTTCTTGTGCCCATCGTGTATCGATAGCACAGAGATCTTGAAAGGGCACATTTGGTGAATTGAATGGACTCCTTGTCGCTTGGGCGACCCCTTGCAAACCCCCTCCCCCGGCGTTACTTTGCCTTTCCCATCAATCCCTTGCCCGTCCCATGCAGTTCCCGGACAGCTTCGACGTGATCGTGGTCGGCGGCGGCCACGCCGGCACCGAGGCGGCCTTGGCCAGCGCCCGCATGGGTGCCCGCACGCTGCTGCTCACGCACAACGTCGAGACCATCGGCCAGATGAGCTGCAACCCGGCCATCGGCGGCATCGGCAAGGGCCATCTGGTGAAGGAGATCGACGCCATGGGTGGCGCCATGGCCCTGGCCGCCGACCGCGCCGGCATCCAGTTCCGCATCCTCAACCGGCGCAAGGGGCCGGCGGTGCGCGCCACGCGCGCCCAGGCCGACCGGGTGCGCTACAAGGCCGCCATCCGCGCCGCGGTGGAGAACCAGCCCGGCCTGACCCTGTTCCAGCAGGCGGTGGACGACCTGCTGGTGACCGGCGAGCGGGTGGTGGGCGTGCGCACGCAGATGGGCCTGGCGTTCCGCGCCGAGGCGGTGGTACTCACCGTGGGCACCTTCCTGGGCGGGCGCATCCACATCGGCGACGCCCAGTACCGCGGCGGCCGCGCCGGCGACCCGCCCGCCCTGGCCCTGGCCGAGCGCCTGCGCGAGCTGCCGCTGCGCGTGGAGCGGCTCAAGACCGGCACCCCGCCGCGCCTGGACGGGCGCACCATCGACTGGTCGGTGACCGAGGCCCAGCCCGGCGACGAGCCGGTGCCGGTGTTCTCCTTCCGCGGCTCGGCCGCGCTGCACCCGCGCCAGGTGGCCTGCCACATCACCTGGACCAACCCGGAGACGCACGACATCATCCGCGCCGGGCTGGACCGCTCGCCCCTGTACAGCGGCCGGATCGAGGGCATCGGCCCGCGCTACTGCCCGTCCATCGAGGACAAGGTGGTGCGCTTCGCCGACAAGGACAGCCACCAGGTGTTCATCGAGCCGGAGGGCTTGGACACCCACGAGGTCTACCCCAACGGCATCTCCACCTCCCTGCCCTTCGACCTGCAGCTGGCCCTGGTGCGCTCCATCCGCGGCTTGGAGCGGGCGCACATCACCCGCCCCGGCTACGCCATCGAGTACGACTTCTTCGACCCGCGCGACCTCAAGCCCACCCTGGAGACGCGCGTCATCGCGGGGCTGTTCTTCGCCGGGCAGATCAACGGCACCACCGGCTACGAGGAGGCCGCCGCCCAGGGCCTGCTGGCCGGCATCAACGCAGCCTGCCGCGTGCTGGAGCGGGAGCCCTGGTGGCCGCGCCGCGACCAGGCCTACCTGGGCGTGCTGGTGGACGACCTCATCACCCAGGGCACGCAGGAGCCCTACCGCATGTTCACCAGCCGCGCCGAGCACCGCCTGCTGCTGCGCGAGGACAATGCCGACCTGCGCCTGACGCCGGTGGCGCGCGAGCTGGGCCTCATCGACGACGCCCACTGGGCCGCCTTCGAGGCCAAGCGCGAGGCCATCGAGCGCGAGCGCCAGCGCCTGCGCGACACCTGGCTGGCCCCGGCGCACGTGCCGGAGGACGCGGCCGAGCGTGTGCTGGGCGGCCCGCTCAGCCGCGAGCAGTCGCTGGAGGCCCTGCTGCGCCGGCCGGGCATGACCTACCGGCGGCTCATGGACCTGCCCGGCGCCGCGCCGGCCGAACCGGTGCCGCCGGCGGTGGCCGAGCAGATGGAGACGCAGGTCAAGTACGACGGCTACATCGCCCGCCAGCAGGCGGAGATCGAGCGCGCGCGCGCCCAGGAGACCCTGCCCCTGCCGGAGGACCTGGACTACGCCAACGTGGTGGGCCTGTCGCACGAGGTGCGCCAGAAGCTGGCCGAGCGCCGCCCGCACACCCTGGGCCAGGCGGCGCGCATCCCGGGCGTGACGCCGGCCGCCATCTCCCTGCTGCTCATCCACCTCAAGAAGCGGCAGCGCCACAGTGCCTGACGGCCCCTGCCCCGAGGCCACCCTGCGCGCGGGGCTGGCGGCCCTGGGGCTGGACGCCACGCCCCCCCAGCTGGCCCGCTGGCAGGCCCACCTGGCCTTGGTGGCGCGCTGGAACCGGGTCTACAACCTGACGCGCATCACCACGCCGGCCGACATGTGCGTGCGCCACCTGCTGGATAGCCTGAGCGTGGCCCCCCACCTGCGCGGCGGGCACCTGGTGGACGTGGGCAGCGGCGCCGGCTTTCCCGGCCTGCCGCTGGCCGTGCTGCACCCGGAGTGGCATGTGACCCTGGTGGACGCCGCCGCCAAGCGGGTGCGCTTCCTGCGCCAGGCGGTGCTGGAGCTGGGGCTGGACAACGTCACCGTGGTGCAGGCGCGCGTGGCCGCGCTGAGCTTGGACCGGCCCGCCGACGAGGTCATCTGCCGCGCCTTTGCCGACCTGGCCGCCTTCGTGGCCGACAGCCGCCACCTGCTGCGCCCCGGCGGCCGCCTGCTGGCCATGAAGGGCGCCCTGCCCAAGGCCGAGCTCTCGGCATTGCCCGAGGGAATCGCGTACACTGTCACCCCGCTGGCGGTGCCCGGCCTGTCGGCGCGCCGTCACCTCATCAGCCTGATCCCCGACCATGACCAAGATCATCGCCATCGCCAACCAGAAGGGGGGAGTGGGTAAGACCACCACCAGCGTCAATCTGGCCGCCTCCCTGGCGGCCGCCAAGCACAGCGTGCTGCTCATCGACATGGACCCGCAGGGCAACGCCACCATGGGCTGCGGGGTGGACAAGCACGCCGCCCACCCCACCGCCTGCGAGGTGCTGCTGGGTGACGCCGGCGCCGCCGAGGCCATTCATACCCTGCCGCGCTGGCACTTCGACCTCCTCCCCGCCAATGGGGACCTCACCGTGGCCGAGGTCAAGCTGATGAACATGTTCGGGCGCGAGTTCAAACTCAAGAAGGCGCTGGAGCCGGTGACCGAGCGCTATGAGTACGTGCTCATCGACTGCCCGCCGGCCCTCAACATGCTCACCGTCAACGCCATGGTGGCCGCGCAGGGCCTGATCATCCCCATGCAGTGCGAATACTACGCCCTGGAGGGCCTGTCCGCCCTCATGCAGACGGTGGAGGACATCCGCGCCTCGGTGAACCCGGAGCTGGAGGTGGCCGGCCTGCTGCGCACCATGTTCGATCCGCGCAACAACCTGGCCAACGACGTCTCGGAACAGCTGGTGAGCTACTTCGGCGATCGCGTGTACAACACCATCATCCCGCGCAACATCCGCCTGGCCGAGGCGCCCAGCCACGGCACGCCCATCCTGCACTACGACCGCCAGTCGCGCGGCGCCATGGCCTACCTGGCCCTGGCCGGCGAGATCCTGCGCCGCGACAGCCGCGAGGGTGCCGTGCAATCCGGTTCCGCTTGAGGGGGTGCCCGTCATGGCCAAGAAGAAACCGGGACTGGGACGCGGGCTGGACGCCCTGCTGAGTGCCGCCACGGCCCGCCACAACGGCCCGGCGGTGGATGACGCCGCCCTGCGCGAGATCCCTCTGGAGCGTATCGAGCGTGGTCAGTACCAGCCGCGCCTGACCATCCGCCAGGAGGCCCTGGAGGAGCTGGCCGAGTCCATCCGCGCCCAGGGCGTGGTGCAGCCCATCGTGGTGCGCCCCAAGGGCGACGGCTACGAGCTGGTGGCCGGCGAGCGGCGCTGGCGCGCCTCGCAGCTGGCCGGGCTGGAGACCATCCCGGCCGTGGTGCGCGATATCCCCGACCAGGCCGCCGCGGCCATGGCCCTCATCGAGAACATCCAGCGCGAGAACCTCAATCCGCTGGAGGAGGCGCGTGCCCTGCGCCGCCTGCTGGACGAGTTCGACCTCACCCACCAGCAGGTGGCCGAGTCGGTAGGCCGCTCACGGGCCGCGGTGACCAACCTGCTGCGCCTGCTGGAGCTGGAGGCGCCGGTCAAGGAGCTGCTCGAACTGGGGCGATTGGAGATGGGCCATGCCCGCGCCCTGCTGGGCCTGGACGGCGCGGCCCAGGTGCAGGCGGCCCGCCATGTGGTGGACAAGGGCCTGTCGGTGCGCGAGACGGAGCGCTACATTCAGCGCCTCAAGGCGCAGGGGGGCGAGGCGCGCGGCGCGGGCGGCCGGCCGGCCCGTTCACCGGACGTGCTGCGCCTGGAGCAGGAGCTGGGCGAGCGGCTGGGGGCGCCGGTGCGCATCCAGTACAACGCCCGGGGCAAGGGTAAACTGGTGGTGAGCTACAATAGTCTGGACGAGCTGGATGGCATCCTTGCGCACATCAAATGACCTTGACTCACATAACCATAAGATTTCTCTAAAATTGACCGGTTTAGACCGCGTCTATATACTGCGGCGACTTTTGCCGTGGGGACGTGATCACGGTCGCGCCGCCGGGGCGCCCGCATGAGGAGACGGGTGGCACTGGTGCAGGCGCTGCTGGTGATCGGCACGACGGCCCTGCTGGTCGCAACGAGGGGGAGAGGCGCGTTGCTGCCCGCGCTGTATGGCGGCGGCGTGGCGATGCTCAACACCTGGTGGCTGGGCAGCCGCGTCGAAAAGGCCGCCGAGGTGGCGGTGGACAATCCGCAGCGTGGCATGTACACGTTGTACTTCAACGCCGTGCAGCGCTTCGTGTTCGTGCTGGCGGCGCTGGGCGTGGGACTGGCCGCCCTGCACCTGGAACCGGTCTCCCTGCTGCTGACCTTCGGTGTGGCCCAGCTGGCCTACGTGCTGGGCAACCGGCTCACGTGAATCTCGCAATCCGACTCAGGCACCTCCGGGAGGGAAGGTGAGCAATACCGCAGAACAACCCATTTCGGCGAACCCGGTCGAATACATCCAGCACCACCTCACCAACTGGTGCATGGGCTGTGATCCGGCCACCCACAAGCCGGCCGACCTGATCGACTTCAAGGTCTTCTTCCTGGACACCTTCCTGTGGGGGTTGGTGCTGGCCATGCTGCTGGGCTTTATCGCCTGGCGCGTGGGCCGCAGCCTGAGTCTGGACAACCCCTCGCCGCTGCAGAACGTGCTGGAGGCCATCGTCGAGTTCGTCAACCAGCAGGTGAAGGACATCTTCCCTGGCTCCAATCCCCTCGTCGGCCCGCTGGCCTTCACCATCTTCACCTGGGTCCTGCTCATGAACGCCATGGACCTCGTCCCGGTGGACCTCATCCCCGGCATCGCCGCCCGCGTGGCCGGCTGGTTCGGTGCCGACCCCCATCACGTGTACATGCGCGTGGTGCCCACCACCAATCTGGATACCACCTTCGCCCTGGCGCTCACCGTGTTCGCCCTCATCGTCTATTACAACATCAAGGTGAAGGGGCCCCTGGGCTACGCCCGCCAGTTCCTCTTCCACCCGTTCGGCAAGTTCCTGATCCCCGTCA
>JALVPS010000185.1 GCA_027031685.1 Gammaproteobacteria bacterium
GGCAGGACCACGGGGCGGCCGTGGCGGGTGCCGTCGAGGTTGGCGTCGGGGTTGGTGGCCACCAGGCGCGCGCCCCGCAGGATGAGGTTGATGCCGGTGGTGAGGCTGTCGTAGTCGAGGCCCGGGCCTTCGCCCACCACCACGAAGTCGGCCGCGGCGGCGTCGGGCCGGCCGCGCACGGCCAGCGCCCGGTGCAGGCCCTCGCCGCCCACGGCGAAGTAGCGGAAGCCGGGTCGCTGGCGCGCCAGCCAGTCGGCGGTGGCCACGGCGGAGGTGACCACCGCGGCCCGCGGGGCGGGGGTCAGGCCCAGGGCGCGCAGATGGGCGCGCACGGCGGCCGGGGTGCGGGTGGGGTTGTTGGTGAGGAAGGCGTGCGGCCAGCGGGCAATGGCGCGGCAGAAACGCGCCGCGTGGGGCAGCGGCGCATCGCCGTGGTAGAGCACGCCGTCCATGTCCAGCAGCAGTGCGGCAAAGGGCGGGGGCATGGGGTCTCCGGTCGGTGCAACGGGCACAGGCTGGCAGAGGGTGGCGGCGCGGGCAAGCCGGCCACCCCGTCTTGACCCGCTGCCGCGGCGCGCCGTAGGCTGGCGCCATGATCGAGGCAGCATCCTTCCGCCCCACCACCGACACACGCCTGTGGCGACTGCGCAGCATTCCGCCGCGCAGCGCTGCCGTTCGCTGAACCGATCCCCCTTTCGTTCACGGCAGCCGCGGACCCGCGACTGCCGACAGCCCATCCCCGTCGTCACGCGCTCCGCGGCCGCCCACTGCGGAGACATCGACATGACGCACGCCCCCGACCCACCGCACCGCCCCTGGCAGGGCGTGGCCCTGGCCCTGGCCGGGGCGGCGGGTTTCGCCACCAAGCCCATCCTCATCAAGCTGGCCTATGGCCACGCCGATGCCGTGGACGCCGTGACGCTGCTCACGCTGCGCATGGGGCTGGCCCTGCCCTTTTTCCTGGGCATGGCGCTGTGGTCAGAGTGGCGCCACGCGGGGCCGCCCACGGGGCGGGCCGACTGGCTGCGGCTGGTGGCCCTGGGGCTACTGGGCTATTACCTGTCCAGCCTGCTGGATTTCAGCGGGCTGGCGCTGGTGCCGGCCAGTCTGGAGCGGCTCATCCTTTTCCTCTACCCCACCTTTGTGCTGCTGCTGGGCGCGCTGCTGCATGGCCAGCGGGTGCGGCCGGCGCAGTGGGCGGCGCTGGTGGTCAGCTACGCCGGCCTGTGGCTGGTGTTCGCCGGGTGCGGCCGCCGCCGGCGGTCAGGCGCCGGCCTCGAAGCGCAGGCCGTGACGGCCGTGGTCCCAGCGGATGTGCACGATCCAGGTGTCGCGCCCGCGGCGCAGCTCGGCCTCGGCGCCGGGCAGGCGCTGGCCGCTCTCGTTGATGCGGTCGCGCCACTGCAGCAGGTCGCCCATGGCGACGCCTTCGGGGTCGCAGCGGCCGGCGGGGCAGTCGGGCGCCGTGATGCGCGCCGTGCCGCCCTTGCGGCAGCCGGCGGCGGTGCAGCGCACGCCGTCGTAGAAGTCGGCGGCGGCGGGGTTGGCGCGCACCCGGTCGAGGATGGACTGGGCCAACAGCAGGGCCTGGGTGCGGCTGGTGGGGTCGGCGGGGCGGGTCAGGTAGTGGCGCTCCAGCGCGCCCACGCCGGAGAAGAGCAGCGCGATGAGGGCCAGCACGAACGTCCCTTCCAGCCAGTAGGGGCGCAGGCGCGGCATGCGGTAGTCCGGCACCCAGCTGCGGATCTGCTCCATGACGTGACTCCTCGATGTTTGTTGTATCTGCAGGAGTTGTCGGCCGGCGGGCGGCGGGGCTGATGCCGTTCGTCGGGGTTTTGCCACCGCGCCGGACCACGCGGCGGGGGCGACGGCGGATCTGTGAGGGCCGTGGGGTGAAACAGGGAAAGGTGACCAGGTCACCGACAGCACACCTTGCAATTGCGAGGATGTGTCACCACAGACCATTTTTGTTGATGACTCACAGAGGAGAAACAGACCATGCCCAAGAATGTCGGAACCGTTGACCGCATCCTGCGCATCATTGTGGGGCTGGTGCTGATCGCACTGGTGTTCGTGGGACCCAAGACGCCCTGGGGGTGGATCGGCGTGATCCCGCTGGTGACGGCCCTGATCGGCTGGTGCCCCGCCTACTCCATTTTCGGCATCCGCACCAACAAACAGGCCTGACCCCCTACCCTGCCGGAGCCGGCGGTGTGGCCGGCTCCGCCTTCCCTTCCCGCGGCGGGATGGGCAGCAGCGCCCGGAACGAGGCCAGCGCCGGGAATTCCTGTTGCTCGCGCACTTCCCCCTTGGAGTCCGGCCGTTCCACGGCCAAGAGCTGACCGATACCCGCCGCCCGCGCCGAACGCAGCACCGACAGGCTGTCGTCGATGAGCAACGTCCGTGCGGCCTCGAACGGAAACCGCGCCCGCAGCGCCGCCCAGAAGCGCGGATCCTCCTTGGGCAGCCCCAGGGCGTGGGCGGTGACGATGGCATCGAAATGGCCCGCCAGCCGCGTCTTCTCCATCTTCAGGTCCAGGCTCTTCTGATGGGCGTTGGTGACCAGCGCCACGCGCCGGCCCGAGGCGCGCAGCGCCTCCAGGAACTCCGGCACGTGGGGATGGACGGCGATCAGGTGGTCCACCTCCTGCTTGAGCAGGGCGATGTCCAGACCCAGGGTGCGGCTCCAGTGATCGACGCAGTACCAGTTCAAGGTCCCTTCGATGGCCCGGTAGCGGGCCATGAGCTCGCGCTTCGCCTCCGCCAGCGGCAGGCCGTGGCGTTCGGCATAGCGCCGCGGCACGTACTCCAGCCAGAAGTGGTTGTCGAAGTGCAGATCCAGCAGGGTGCCGTCCATGTCCAGCAGGACGGTGTCGATTCGGGACCAGTCGATCATGGCGGGCGGGGATGTGCGGCCGGGCCGCCGATGCTAACACGCGGCCCGACGGTGTGCGCCGCGGCGGGCGGAGACGAAAACGCACCGGGGGCGAACCCACGGTGCGTCGACGAGGAAAAGGTGGCGTCCCCTAGGGGATTCGAACCCCTGTTGCCGCCGTGAAAGGGCGGAGTCCTAGGCCTCTAGACGAAGGGGACCAAAAGCCTGCGAGCCAGGGCTCGCGCGCCGAACGGAAGATCCGGGATGCGTTCGACGCAACAGGCCAGCAACCTTACCCATCCGGCGCCGGCCTGTAAAGCCACCTGCCGGCCGACGGCGCTGCGCGGCACGGGCAGATTGGCGATAACTGGATGGTGGAGCTAGGCGGGATCGAACCGCCGACCTCTTGCATGCCATGCAAGCGCTCTCCCAGCTGAGCTATAGCCCCCGAAAAAGGAGCGCGTAATATACAGGCCGCCCTCCCCGGGTGTCAACAGGGACCCGGACGCGTGCGGGTGCCGCTCAACTGGCCTTGAGCCAGCCCTTGCGCGCGAACAGGCCCATGATCTGGGCGTTGTAGGTGCGGAAGACGAAACCGGCGGCCAAGGCGAGGCCCAGCAGTGCCGTGACCACGTCGAAGGCCAAGTGCTCACCGTAGCGCGCGGCGGCCTGATGGTGGATGAGCAGCAGGCCGACGATGCCCAGCGAGGGATACAGCTCGGCCAGCATGCCGCCGATGCCGTTCATGCGCATCCACACCTGCACGGCCACCACCCCCATGATGGAGCCGGCCGCCAGGCCGAACACGAAGCCGGTGAGGCCGAACCGGTAGTAGAGCGCCACGCTGAACACGATGCGCAGCAGCGCCGTCACCCCCGAGGCCAGCGCGGTGACCTTGGGCAGTCCGTAGGAGACGGGGATCTTCTGGTAGATGTCGTACAGGATCATGAACCAGGTCATGACCACCAGGATCTGCGTGTAGTAGCCGGCCGAGTGGTAGGCGGCCTGGTAGAGCAGCTTGAAGAACAGCGGGGCGACGGCAAAGATGATCACCACGAACACGAACAGCAGCGGGAAAATGCGCCCCAGCACCTCGCCCAGGCGCTGGCCGTAAGCGCCCTTGGACTCCCGCGCCGCCTCCGACAGCACCGGATAGACGATTTTCGCCCCCAACTGATACGACAGCAGCAGCGGGATGGCCGCCAGAGAAGAGGCGATGGCATACACGCCCAGCGTGGAGGCGTCGGCCAGCTTGCCGATGAACAGCTTGTCGGACTGGGTGATGATGTACTGGAACAGGGTCGACAGGAAGATCCACTTGCCGAAGCTGATGATGCGCCTGACGTGGGCCATGGACACCCGCTCCAGCGAGCGCTTCATGGGCGCGATCCAGTGGCTGCCGATGAGGCGCAGGCCGGTATTGAACACATGGGAGACGATGAGCGCCCATACCGTAGGATAGATCACGCAGATGGTCAGCACCAGCAGGGTGGCGATGGCCTGCACGCCCAGCTCGAACAGGACGATGGTCTTGACCTGATGGTTGCGCTGCAACTCGTGGACGCGCACCGAATAGAAGCCGTCCAGCAGCAGCGACAGCCCGCCCACCTTGAGCCCGGCGGCGAGGATGTCCTTGTCGTAGAAATCGGCCACGTAGCCGGAAATGCCGAAGATGATGGCGTACAGGACGATGCCCCGCACCATCTGGGCGTAGAAGGCCGCCTTCTGGAAATCGGCGTCCTCGCCATACTTGCTGCGGATGATGCTGTCGTGGATGCCCACGTCCGACAGCATGGACAGCCCCATGAAAATGGTGGTGATGATGGCCGCAATGCCGAAATCGTCCGGCACCAGGAACCAGGCCAGGATGATATTGGACAGGAAACGGATGACGATGCTGGCGAACTGCCCGCCGATGACGATGAAGCTGTTGGAGCCGATCTTTGCCGAGCCGGACATCGCTAGGCCACCTGCACGTCGATCTCGTCCAGACCCTCTTGTGCCTCGACGCTCTCCTCCTCCAGCTCGGTGGCGATGTGCTGGGCGGCGCGCACCAGGGCCAGCAGCAGGAACAGATAGATCTGCACGAAGCCAGAAAGGCTCATGGAAGCAAATTGTACGGCTATGGAAACAATGGTAGCGAATAGCGCAACACCTAGGATTTTTACATTACGATTCTCCAACTCCTCCCCCAACTGGTTCATCCAAGCGGCCTTGTACAACGATCGTAGCAATATTACGGTAAAGGCAAAGAAAGCTATCATGCCCAGCTCCAGAGCAATCCACAGGTAGCCGTTCACGATATCGACGATGCCCTGGCCCTGTTTGAGTTTCTGCATATCCGGCCGCGCCCTATAAGTGCGCGACCCGAACCAGAACTGGTCGGGGATGACGCGGATGGCGGTCTTGAACAGCTTGACCCGGTAGTCGAGGGTCCCGTATTCATCCACGCCCTCGATCTCACCCACCGGGTGGTGTGTTCGGGCCGGATTCAGGAAGAAGAACGACGCCACCAGACCACCGATGATGGCCACGGCCATGAACACCCGCCGCGGCCCGGCACTCAGCTTGAACAGGAAGAAGATCACGATCATCAGCACCAGCCCTACCCAGGCGCCGCGCGAAACGGTCATGTAGATGGCGCCGGCCATCAGCAGCATGATGAGCAGCACTAGTGACTTGCGCACCTCCTCCTGCAACAGCAGATAGAGGGTCACGCCCAGCACAAAGGTGAGATAGATGCCCAGTGCGATGGGATGATCCATGGTGCCGGACACGCGCAGCAGCCCGTGCCGAATCT
>JALVPS010000186.1 GCA_027031685.1 Gammaproteobacteria bacterium
CCTGGTTGCGCCAGGCGTACAGGGTGGGCTCGGAGACCCCGGTCTCCCGGTGGACCTCGGCCACCGACCTGGCGTCCGGCGCCATCAGCTGGCGCACTACCTGCTCTTTGAACTCTGCACTATATCGAGCCATGTCCTCTGCTTCCTTCCGCCCCCTGGGTGACTTTAGTCTCTCGTTCGATCCAGCGGACTTCTATCCTGACACAGGGGGCCTCTGTCTGACCTGGCCCGTCAGCGTCTCCACTCCGATCGTCCCCCGCTGTGAAGCCCTTCGCGACACGGGGGCGGCGCTTGGCTTAGCATGGCGCCTCCGTTGAATACCTTCGCAGGGAACCCCACATGCTCATCGACACCCGCCAACTGGCCGACGGCGAGGCGCTGACGGCCGACGTGTGCATCATCGGCGCCGGCCCGGCCGGCACGACGCTGGCCAATGAACTGCTGGACTCCGGTCTGGACGTGCTGGTACTGGAGAGCGGCACGCGCCATGCGGACCACCGTATCCAGCGGCTGAGCGGGGGCGAGGTGAGCGGCGATGCGGACGAGCCGCCGGAGGAGACGCATCTGCGCCAGTTGGGGGGCACGGCCAACCACTGGATCATCAAGATGGCCGACAAGCAGTACGGCTACCGCTATGTACCGCTGACGCCGGTGGATTTCGAGGCGCGCGCCGGGGTGCCGCACAGCGGCTGGCCCATCACCCGCGCCGAGCTGGATCCGTACTACGAGCGCGCCCACCGGCAGTGCCGGGTGGGGCCGTTCCGTTACGGGCCGGGCAACTGGGAGACCGCGGAGCAGCGTCCGCTGGCGCTGCACGGCGACCGGGTGCAGACGGACTTCTTCATGTTCGGCCCCACGGGGGTGTTCACGCAGGAGTTCCCGGAGCGGCTGGCGGCGGCGCGCAACGCCCGGCTGGTGTTGCAGGCGCACGTGACCGAGCTGCTCACCAACCGCAGCGGCGAGCGGGTGGAGACGGCCGTGGCGCGCACCTTCGACGGCAAGGAGATCCGCTTCCACGCGCGCCACTTCGTGATCGCCGCCGGCGGCTACCAGACGCCGCGCCTGCTGCTGGCCTCGCGCCGCCACGACCCGCGCGGCATCGGCAACGCCCACGACGTGGTGGGCCGCTACTACGTGGACCACAGCCTGGTGCCGAGCGGCAACTTCCACCCCAGGGATCTGCGCCTCATCGACACCCTGGGCCTGTACGATATGCGCCTGATGGAGGGCGCCTCGGTGCTGGGCAAGCTCGCCCTCACCGACGACACGGTGCGTGAGGAAGGCCTGCCCCACTTCACCGCCACGCTGTTCCCCATGCCGCCGCTGCGCGACGTGGACGCCCTGTGGAGCCTCAAGGAGGTGGCCGTGGCGCTCAAGGGGCGCCGCCTGCCGCCGCAGCTGGGGACCCACCTGCTGCGCATCCTGCGTGGCTCGCCCTATCTCACGCAGATGATGTGGCGCAAGGTGGTGCACGGCGCGCCGCTCATGCCCGGCTTCGGCCAGGGCGGCTGGTCCAAGTTCAAAAACAACCACAAGAAGTTCCACCGCCTGGAGCTGCTGGCCTTTGCCGAACAGCTGCCGGACTCGGACAACCGCATTACCCTCACCGAGCAGACCGACGAGCTGGGCATGCCGCTGATCCGCGTCCACTTCCGGTGGCGGCAGGACAACATCGACGGCATCCTGCGGGCGCAGGAGATCATGGCCGAGGCCCTGGAGGGCACCGGGCTGGGCCACCTGGAGCCGGCCCGCACCGAGGACCGCAAGCCGGT
>JALVPS010000187.1 GCA_027031685.1 Gammaproteobacteria bacterium
GACAACCCCGAAGGGCGGCTGAAGCTGGGCATGCCCGTCGATCTGATCCTTGCCACCCGTTGAGGGGCCGCCGATGGCCGAGCCGATCATCCGTTTGCACGAGGTGTCGTTCGCCTATGGCGATGAACTGGTTCTGCAGGGGGTGAGCCTTGCGGTGGCCCCCGGCGAGATCTATGGGCTGGTGGGCGCCGATGGCGCCGGCAAGAGCACCCTGCTGCGCATCGCCGTGGGCCAGCTCCGGCCCGATGCCGGCGAGGTCACGGTGCTGGGCCAGAGCTACGCCGATCCCACCCTCCGCGCCCGGGTGGCCTACATGCCCCAGGGATTCGGTCTCTATCCCGATCTCTCGGTGCAGGAGAATCTCGAGTTCTTTGCCGATCTGCACGGCCTGTCGAAGTCGGCAACGGCGGTCCGGATCCGCGATCTGCTGGCCCGCACCGGCATGCAGGCCTTCACCGACCGCCGGGCGGGAAAACTCTCCGGCGGCATGATGCAGAAACTGGCCCTGGCCTGCGCGTTGATGAGCGATCCCCGCGCCATGTTCCTCGACGAGCCCACCACCGGCGTGGATCCGGTGTCGCGCCGCGCCTTCTGGCAACTGCTCTCCGGCGTGCGCGCCGAAGGCGTGGCCATCCTCTATGCCACCGCCAACCTGGACGAGGCCGAACGCTGCGACCGGGTCGGGATGCTGCAGGATGGCGGCATCCGCCGCGAGGGCACACCCGTGGAACTGGCCCGGGTCGAAGGTCGGCACGAGATGGCGGTCAGCGGCCCGCGGGTACGCGAGGCGCTGCCGGCACTGCGAAATCTCCCGGGCGTGGAACTGGTCTTCCCGCGCGGGCGGACCGCCACCCTGTGGGTGACGGACGACACCGATGCGCGGACCCTGCGCGAGGCGCTGCGCGGCATCGATACGCAACTGGCGGTGCGCGAGGTCTATCCCAACCTGCAGGAGACCATCCTGCGCCAGTTGGCGCTCGAGGAGGCGGCCCGTGGCTGAGGCGGCGCGGGAGAGCGGGCAGGCGCCGGTCATCGCGGCGACGGATCTGTTTCGCCGTTTCGGCGATTTCGTGGCGGTCGATCACATCCACGTCACGGTTGCCCCCGGCGAGGTCTTCGGCCTGCTCGGCGCCAACGGGGCCGGCAAGACCACCACCATTCGCATGCTCTGCGGCCTGCTGCCGCCGAGCGGCGGGGCCATCGAACTGGCCGGGGTGGACATGGTCCGCCATCCCCGCCGGGCCCGCGCCCGGCTGGGTTATGTGACCCAGCACTTCGCGCTCTATGGCGAACTCTCCGTGCGCGAGAACCTGGAGATGCAGGCCGGCCTGTATGGCCTGCCGCCTGGGCGCGCCCGCGAGCGCATCGGCTGGGCGCTGGCGCACCTTTCGCTGTCGCGCCTGGCCGGCGAGAAGGCCCGCTCCCTGCCGCTTGGCTACCGTCGCCGCCTGGATCTGGCCGCCGCCCTGCTGCACGAGCCGCGCATCCTGTTCCTCGACGAGCCCACCTCCGGCGTCGATCCGCTGGCCCGCCAGCAGTTCTGGGAGCTGATCTACGAACTGGCCGAGGCCGGCATCGCCATTCTCGTCACCACCCACTACATGGACGAGGCCACCTACTGCGACCGCCTGGCCCTGATGCATGCCGGGCGGATCATCGCCGAGGGCAGCCCCGACGATCTGCTGGCCCGGCCGTTGCCCACGCCGCTGCTGGAAGTGCGGGGCGAAGGCTGCGCGGCCTGCAGCCGCTGGTTGTCCGATTGGCCCGAGG
>JALVPS010000188.1 GCA_027031685.1 Gammaproteobacteria bacterium
TGGTCATGGCGCCCACCTCCACCCGCGTCAGCACCTGCTTGTCGTTGCCCAGCACGGACGGGTCCGGCAGGGTGCCGGGCACCACCAGGCGGGCCATGCGGTCGCGGTCGTTGGCGATCACCGCCTGCCAGAAATCGCGCGCGGTGCGGTCGGGCAGGGCGGGCGGCTGGCCGGCGCAGGCGGCCAGCAGCAGGGCGAGGGACAGCAGCAGGAGAAGGGGGCGGGACATGGGCGGCTCCGGCGTGGCGCGTGATACTCTGGCGCCATTATAGCCCGGCCGCCCGGCGCGGCCCTTGCCGAACCCTCGCGACCATGACCACCGTGACCCTGCACATGGCGGCCCTCATCCTGGCCGGCCTGCTGTGGCGCCGCCTGCGTCCCGGCGGGCTGGACCCGGAGGCGGTGCGCACGGCCCTCACCAGCAGCGTCTACTACCTGTTCCTGCCGGCCCTCATCCTGCGCGTGCTGTGGACCGCGCCCCTGGGGCTGGACTCGCTGCGCCTGTCGGCCACCGCTGGCGGCGCGGTGCTGGCCGGCCTGGCCCTCACCGCCCTGGGCTGCCGCTGGTGCGCGGCCCGGCGGCCGGTGACCGGGGCCATGCTGCTGGCGGGGGCCTGGCCCAATGCCACCTACATGGGGCTGCCGGTGCTGGCCAGCCTGTTCGGACAGGCGGGCGAGGCGGTGGCCATCCAGTACGACCTGTTCGCCTGCACGCCCCTGCTGCTCACCCTGGGCATCCACTTGGCGCAGCGCTTCGGGAACACGCAGGCGGCAGCCCATCCTCTGCACGCCCTGCTGCGGGTGCCGCCGCTGTGGGCGGCGGCCGTGGCCGTGGCCCTCAACGCCGCCGGCGTGCCCGCCGTGGCCGGCGTCATCGACGGCCTGCGGCTGGCCGGCGCGGCGGTGGTGCCGCTCATGCTGTTCGCCCTGGGCCTGTCGCTGCGCACCGACACCTGGCGGGCCGGGCAGTGGCGGCCGCTGCTGGTGGTGGCCGCCGTACAGCTGGTGCTGCTGCCGCCCCTGGCTCACGGCCTGGGCCGGCTGCTGGGGCTGTCCGGCATCGCCCTGCAGGGGGCCACCCTGGAGGCGGCCATGCCGAGCATGGTGCTGGGCATCGTGCTCTGCGACCGCTTCGGGCTGGACAGCGCCCTGTACGCGGCGGCCGTCACCCTCACCACGGCCCTGGCCCTGCTCACCCTGCCGCTGTGGTTCGCCGTCACCGGATAGCCCGTGCGGGGAATCAGCGGCGGCGCAGGCCCTCCGGCGCCAGCTCGGGACCGCGCAGGGTCCAGGCGTTGCCGAAGCCGCGCACGTAGCTGCCCCGTTCCACCACCAGGCGAAACAGGTGGAAGTCGGGCAGGGCGGCCAGGGTGTCCAGGGTGGGGCCGTGCCGCGCGCGCAGGCGGGCCAGGGCGGCCGCCCCCTCCGCGCTGTCGCGGGCGATCTCCTCGGCGCGGCAGCTCAGCACCAGGCGGCGGCGGGCGAAGGGGTTGCGCGTGTCCGCCTCGTCGGCGGCGAACAGGGCGCTGGCGCGCGGATTGGCCAGCAGATTGCCGGTGTGGCGGGCCAGCTCGCTGACGAACACCAGCAGGTGGCCAGCCTCGTCCAGGGCGTAGGGCGTGACGCTGGCCTCGGGCCTGCCGTCGGCATCGGCGGTGGCCAGCACCACCGTGCGGCAGCGGTCGCGGAAGGCCTGCGCCTCGGCCTGCAGTTCAGCGGGGTCGGGTTGCTCTGCCACGGTGTGTCCCGTCGATCGGTTGCATGGGGGTGCGCGCGGGCCGGGAACTTGCCAGCGGCCCGCCATGGGCACAGGCTATGATCCCATTCGTCCCCCGAGATGCAAGCGAGAGTGTTTTCGTCATGACCCACAAGCGCTGGATCACCCTGGCCCTGGCCGCCCTGCTGCTGGGGCTGTTCGCCCTGCAGAGCGCCGACGCGCGGCGCTTCGGCGGCGGCATGAACTTCGGCAAGGGCTACAAGTATTCCCGTCCCGCCAAACCGTTCCGGCCCGCGCCGCAACAGGCCCCCGTCCAGCCCCGGCCACAGCCGGGCGCGGCGCCGCCCGGCCGGCGCGGCGGCTGGCTCGGTCCCCTGGCCGGGCTGGCGGCGGGCGGCCTGTTGGGGGCACTGCTGTTCGGCGGCGCCTTCGAGGGGCTGCGGCTGTTCGATGTGCTGGTCATCGGTGGCCTGGCCTTCCTGGCCATCTACGCCTTCCGGCGCCTGGCCGGCGGCGGGGTGGTGCAGCGGCGCGAGATGCCCGCCGGTGGCGCCCCGCCGCCGGGCGCGGCCTCGCCACCCGCCCATACCGCCGGCGGCGGTTTCGAGGTGCCGGAGATCGGCGAGGCCCTGCACGGCGCGCCCCTCAGCACCCCGGTGCCGTGGTTCGACGAGGGGGCCTTCCTGGCCGAGGCGAAGGACCATTTCCTCGCCCTGCAGCGGGCCTGGGACGGGGGCGACTGGGACACCATCCGCGACTACGTGACCCCGGACCTGCTGGCGGCCCTGCGGCGCGAGCACGGCGGACACGCCCACCACACCGAAGTGGTGCAGCTGGAGGCGCAACTGCTGGATCTGCTGGAGGACGGCGACGACGTGGTGGCGGCCATCCTGTTCAGCGGTCTCATCCGCGAGGACGGGGGCGAGGCGGCGCCCTTCGCCGAGATCTGGCACGTGCGCCATCCCCGCGACACCGCCGCGGGTCCGTGGCGGCTGGCGGGCATCCGCCAGTACGAAGCGGCGTGACAGGCGGCGGGGGCCACCGGCCCCCGTCCGCTGCCTCGCTTAGCCTTCTTCCACCGGGATGCGGATCTTCTGCCCGGGATAGATCAGGTCTGGATCCTTGATGACCTCGCGGTTGGCCTCGAAGATCTCCATGTAGGCGTTTCCATCGCCCAGGAAGCGCTTGGCGATGGCCGACAGGGTGTCGCCCTTCTGGATCACGTAGTACTCCACGCGCACGGTCTGTGCCGGTGCCTCCACGGCGGAGGCATCCACCTCGCCCACGCCCTCCACGTTGCCGGCCATGAGCACCGCCTTCTCCAGTGCCTCCGGCGAGGCCGCCTTGCCGGCCAGCGCCACCTTGCCCTCCTCGTAGGTCACCTGCAGCCCCTCGATGCCGGGGTTGTCCTCCTCGATGTGGGCCTTGATGCGGTCGGCCGCCTCTTCCTGCTTGGTGAACAGCTTCTTGCCCAGGTCACGGGCGAAATCGAACAGTCCCATAGTGATGTCTCCTCTCGAGTGGTTGGGGGGGGTTGGGGGAATTCAGCGCAGAAACCGCATGGCCATGGCCATCACGTCGTCCACCACGGAGCCGTCCTGATCGCGGTCCAGGAAGGCGCTGATGGCCTGCAGGGCGCTGTCCTGCCGGCCGCTGCCCAGCAGCCGGTCCACCTCGCTCAGCTGGCCGCTGCGTTGCTGGTGGCTGAGGGCGCCCATGAGCAGGGTGGCGGCCACCGGCAGGATCTTCTTGACGATACTGCTGTCCAGGCCGAGCTGCTCGGCGACCTGGCCGGCCAGGGAGCGGCTGGCATCCTTGCTGCCCAGCAGGTGGCCGAGGATACCGTTGCCGTCCAGCACGGCCTGCGGCTCGCGCAGCTGTTGCGGGTCGGTCAGGTAGCGCTCGTGATCGCCGCGCTGCAGGGCATCCAGCAGGCTGTGCAGGCCATCCCCCTCCTGCACGTTGCGCTGTACCGCGCGCGACAGGTTGGGCACCACGTTGGCCAATACGGCCAGGGCCTGCTCGCGGTCGATGTGGTGCTGGTCGGCCAGCTCCCGGACGACACGGTCGCCCTGGGCGGAGAAAATGGTCTCCAGAATGCTCATCGGGAACCTCCTAGGGGTGTGTGGACGGCAACGGTGTGGGGCGGGAATATGGCAGGGATTCCATGTTTTCGCACCGGGTGGGAACAAACATTGTAAGATGGACCAAACCACCAGCAAAGGAGGAATGGCGCCATGACCCGCGCACCGCAACTGCCTCCGCGCCTGAGGGCCGCCATCGACACCTTGCTGCGTCGGCGCAGCGAGCTGCTGCTGGCCTATACCGGTCTGCTGTCGCTGGACGCCGAGGAGGTGGACCGCCTGCCGGGGGCCGTGCAGCGTCTCGGCCAGCTGCTCACCGACTACTCCGCCCTCTGGCATTTCGAGCTGATGGACAGCGCCCTCTGGTCGGGGGAGGCACGTGCCGCGGCGGCCGACCACCTGGCCTGCATAGATCGCACCACGGATCGCTTCCTGGATTTCGGCGACCGCTTCGCGCCCGCTGCCGGGCCAGTGAGCCTGAACGAACTGTGTCTGGAGATGGAGGCCTTGGCCGCAGCGCTGGCGGAGCGCTTCGAGGCCGAGGACCGCGCCCTGGCCCTGCTGGCCCGTCCGGCCGCGGTGGCCGGCTGAGCGCGGCGCGGCTCAGTCCCGCTTGCGCGGCTCGCTGTCGTCCTCGCCCCGATCGTCGTCGGGCCCTTCGTCGGTGCCCTCCTCGCCGGTTTCCGCCGCCAGCTCCTCCAGCCGGCGCAGCTCGGAATCCAGGTCGAAGGGCACGTCCAGCCCCTCGGTGGTCTGGCCGGGATCGCGCGTGTCGGCCAGCAGGGTATCCAGGTCGTCATCGCTGGTGTCACCATCCAGCAGGCTGAGGTCTGCCAGCGAGGGATCGGTGTCGCGCGTGTCGCCACTATCGGCCTCATCGTTCTCGTCCAGCAGCGCCAGCCTTTGCTCGGGGAGGTGGTCGGTGGGTGCGTCGCCGCCGCCGTGCCGGTCCAGCTTCGGCTCGGTGGGTGCCGAGTGCGGCTCCAGCTCGGTGAGCGTCTCCTCCAGCCCGGCCCGGGTGGCCACCGTCTCGCCCTCTTCGTTGAGCATGTCCAGCTCCATGGACAGGGCATCGATCTCGGCGTCGGTGAGCTGGTCGAAGGCCTCGTCCACGTCCTCCGGCAGCGAGTCCAGGTCCTCGAAGGTGGTGGTCTGGAGGGCATCTACCGTGAAGGAGTCCAGGTCCGACAGGGTGTGCTCGGACAGGTAGTCGGAGATGTCGTCGGTGAACAGGGTCTCGGCGGTGGCGTCTTCCGCCTCCGTTTCTTCCGCGTCCTGCGGCAGCTCGGGCAGATCGCCCTGGGCGCTCTGCGGCAGGGGCCGCTCGCGCCCCGCCTCGCCGGCGTGGCGCGTGAAGGCCCGCTCGCACACGTTCTGGATCTGCTGGTGCATGCCGCTGTTGGGATCGGGGTACTTCTGCAGCAGCTGCACCGACAGTTCCTGCATCTCGTTCATGCGGCCCGTCTCGGCGAACAGCTTGAGTTGCAGGAAACGGTAGCGGTCGTTGTCGGGGTCGGCGGCCAGCAGCTCGTTGATGGTCTTCTCGGCCAGCGAGTACTGCTCGTAGGCCAGGTAGATCTCCGCCTCCTGCACGGCGTCCAGCGCCGATTCGGTGTCCTCCAGTCCCTCGCCCCGCTGCAGGATCTGGGTGGACTCCATGTCGTGCAGGGTGGGGCGGATGGACTCCTGCGTGTCCTCGGCGGCCGGCTTGAGGTCGTCCGGCTCGAAGGCCAGCTCCGCATCTGTCTCCACCGGCGCCGGCGGCGCCTCGCCGGCCGGGCCCTTGTGCAGATACTCGGTCTCGGCCTCGAAGGCGCTGGCCAGGGGCTTTGGCGAGGC
>JALVPS010000189.1 GCA_027031685.1 Gammaproteobacteria bacterium
ATGGCGCCGCTGCACCACCATTTCGAACTCAAGGGCTGGCCCGAGCCGCGGGTGATCGTGCGCTTCTGGATCATCACCGTGATCCTGGTGCTGGTCGGGCTGGCCACGCTGAAGGTGCGCTAGGGCAATGAACATGACCATGCGCAAGACACACGGCGGACACGACCACCCCTGGCAGGGGCGGCGGGTGCTGGTGGTCGGCCTCGGCGCCAGCGGCCTGTCGGCGGCCCGCTACCTGGCCGCGCGCGGCGCGCAGGTGACCGTCACCGACTCCCGCGCCGAGCCGCCCGGCCTGGCCGAACTGCGCCGCGAATGGCCCGCCGTGCCGGTCCACACCGGCGGTTTCGACGCCGACAGCTTCGCCGCAGCCGAGACGCTGGTGGTCAGCCCCGGCGTGTCCGTGCAGACGCCGCTCATCGCCGAGGCCCGCGCCCGCGGCGCCGAGGTGCTCGGCGACATCGAACTGTTCGCCCGCGAGAACACCGCGCCGGTGGTGGCCATCACCGGCTCCAACGGCAAGTCCACCGTCACCACCCTGGTGGCGAGGATGGCCGAGCGCTCGGGACTGGTCACCGGCCTGGGTGGCAACATCGGCACCCCGGCGCTGGAACTGCTGGCCGGCGAGCCGAAGGATCTGCAGGTGCTGGAGCTGTCCAGCTTCCAGCTCGAGACCACCCACAGCCTGCGCCCGGTGGCCGCCGCCCTGCTCAACCTGAGCGAGGATCACATGGATCGCTACGCGGGCCTGGCCGACTACACCGCCGCCAAGACCCGCATCTATCTCGGCGCCGAGGCCCTGGTGGTCAACCGCGACGATCCCCGGGTGGTGGCGACCCTGTCGCTGGCACAGGCCGGCCAGGCGGTGATCCGCTTCGGCCTCGGCGAGCCCGAGGGCAACGATTTCGGTCTGCGCGAGGTGGACGGCGAACCCTGGCTGTGCCGCGGCCACGAGAACCTGCTGCCCGAGTCGGCGCTGAAGATGGCCGGCCGCCACAACACCGCCAACGCCCTGGCGGCCCTGGCCCTGGGCCATGCCGCCGGTCTCAAGCTGCCGGCGATGCTCGAGGTGCTGCGCGAATTCCCGGGCCTGCCCCATCGCACCCAGTGGGTGGCGGAGAAGGGCGGGGTCGTATTCATCAACGATTCCAAGGCCACCAACGTGGGCGCGGCGCTGGCCGCCATCGAGGGTGTGCGGGCCGGCCGGCTGGTGCTGATCGCCGGCGGCCAGGGCAAGGGCCAGGACTTCTCGCCCCTGCGCGAGGCGGTGGCCCGCCGAGGCTCTCGAGGGGGCCGCGCCCGTGGCGCGCCTGCCGGATCTGGATGCCGCCGTGGTCCGCGCCGCCGAACTGGCCGAGCCGGGCGATGCGGTGCTGCTGTCGCCGGCCTGCGCCAGCTTCGACCAGTTCAATGGCTACGCCGATCGGGGCGAGCGTTTCATCCGCGCAGTGGAGGGGCTGTCATGAACGCCCAGGCCGTTCCCGCCGCTGTCACCCGCGCCCGGCGCAAGAGCGCTGCCGAGCGGCGCCGCCCGGCCGGCGGTCCCGATCGCGCCCTGCTGCTGGCGGTGGCGGTGCTGGTGGGCCTGGGGCTGGTGATGGTCGCCTCGGCCTCCACTTCCATCGCCGCCCGCGATACCGGCGATGCCTTCTACTATCTGTGGCGCCAGCTCGCCTTCACCGCTTTCGGCCTGCTGCTGGCGGTGGGCGTATGGCAGGTGCCGATGCGCTTCTGGCAGCAGGCCGAAAGCGGTGAAGGCGAGCT
>JALVPS010000190.1 GCA_027031685.1 Gammaproteobacteria bacterium
CGAGTCCATCTTCTCCAACCTCAAGTCGGCCCAGATCGCCCAGCTCGCCCGTCATCCCCAGCGCCCCTATTTTCTCGACTACGTGGAGCGGATCTTCACCGACTTCGAGGAGCTGCACGGCGATCGTGCCTTCGCCGACGACGCGGCCATCGTCGGCGGCATGGCCCGGCTGGAGGGCAAGCCAGTGATGCTCATCGGCCAGCAGAAGGGCCGCGACACCAAGGAGAAGGTGCGCCGCAACTTCGGCATGCCCCGGCCCGAGGGCTATCGCAAGGCCAAGCGCCTGATGGAGATGGCCGAGAAGTTCAAGCTGCCGGTGCTCACCTTCATCGACACGCCGGGCGCCTATCCGGGCGTGGACGCCGAGGAGCGCGGCCAGAGCGAGGCCATCGCCCGCAACCTGTACGTGATGGCGGCCCTCAAGACCCCCGTGATCAGCACCGTGATCGGCGAGGGCGGCTCCGGCGGCGCCCTGGCCATCGGCGTCTGCGATCGGCTGATGATGCTGGAGTATTCCACCTATTCGGTGATTTCCCCCGAAGGCTGCGCTTCCATCCTCTGGAAGAGCGCCGAGAAGGCCCCGGAGGCCGCCGAGGCCATGGGCCTGACGGCGCCGCGCCTGAAGGAACTGGGGCTGGTGGACTACATCATCAACGAACCCCTGGGCGGTGCCCACCGCGATCCGGACGCCACCGCCGCGGCCGTCAAGACCGCCCTCATCGAGTCGCTGGAGCGCCTCGAAACCATCCCCATCGACAAGCTGCTGGATCAGCGCTACGAGCGCCTGATGAAATACGGCAACTACAACGAGTAGGGCGGTGCCGGCCTTCAGCCCGAGCCGACTGCAGGCGATTCTCGAACGACTGCCGCCCGCCAAGCGCTGGTGGATCGGCTACAGCGGCGGCTGCGACTCCAGCGTTCTGCTCCACGCCCTGGCGCAAATTCGCCCGCCGGATATCGCCCTGCAGGCCCTGCACGTCAATCACCAGCTCCATCCCGAGGCCGATGCCTGGGCGGAACACTGCCGCCGCACGGCCAGCGCGGTGGACATCCCCTTTCGTGAAATCCGCGTGAATGCCACGCCGGCCCCCGGCGAGAGCCCCGAGGCCGCGGCCCGCGCGGCCCGTTACGCGGCCTTTGCCGACACCATCGGAGACGGTGATCTGCTGCTGCTCGCCCACCATCGCGACGATCAGGCCGAAACGCTGCTGCTGCGCCTGTTGCGCGGCGCCGGGCCCGATGGCCTGGCGGCCATGCCGGCCAGCCGCCCTCTGGGATGGGGACGACTGGCGCGGCCGCTGCTGGACTTCTCCCGCGACGATCTGCGGACCTGGGCCCGTGCGGAGGGCCTGGACTGGATCGAGGATCCCGCCAATTTCGACACCGCCCCGGATCGCAACTTCCTGCGCCACGAAATCCTGCCCCGCCTGCGCGAACGCTGGCCGGGCGTGGACGGGAGCCTGGTGCGGGCCGCCGAACTGCAACGGGATGCCGCCGATCAGCTCGCCGCCCAGGCGGCGCAGGACTGGCAGGAAAGCGGCAGCCCGGCGCCCGAACGGCTCGACATCGAACGCCTGACGGCGCTGCCCCGGAATCGTCAGCAGGGGCTCCTGCGCCACTGGATCGGCCGTGTCAACGGCCTGCCCGTGCCGGATCGGCGACACCTGCAGCGGATCCTCGACGAGGTGGTGCCGGCGGCCCGGGACGCCAGCCCGGAAGTCCGCTGGCCGGGCGGGCGGGTGCGCCGCCACGCCGG
>JALVPS010000191.1 GCA_027031685.1 Gammaproteobacteria bacterium
CGGGAAGCGGTCCTGCAGGGTGTCCAGCAGCCAGTAGCCCACGCGCGGGGTGGCCAGCAGCCACAACCCGGCCAGCAATACCAGCAGCAGGGTGCCCATCTGGCGTCGCATGTCGGGAAACAGACGCCACACGAGCACCGCCAGCCCGGCCAACAACAGGGGCCCAGCGGGTGGAAAGAGCAGGAATTCGATCAGACGGTGGGTGAGGACGTCGGCCATGGGCGGCTCCCGGTGTGGTCTGGCCGGGGCATTCTGCCACTCCGCGTCAGGGCGCGACAGCCCGCCAGGCCAGGGCCACCGTCTCTTCCGTCCGCGCCGGCAGGGGCGCATCCACCAGCCCGTCCAGGCGCAACTGCACCAGGCGGATGGCGTTGCCGAACAGGGTGCTGGTCACCACCCAGGGATCGCCACGGCACAGCTCGCCGCACGCCATGGCCTCCACCACCCGGTCACGCAGGCGGCGGAAGGGGGCGGCACTGCAGATGGGCGGCGTGTCGGGCAGGAACTCGCGGTGACGGGCTTGGAACACGTAGGCCATGAGGGCGGGACGCGTCTCGGCCCATTCGAACAGCCGTCCTACCAGGACGCGATGCCCGGCACGCAGGTCACTACCGGCCAGGGCCTCTGCCACCAGCGCCTCCATCTGCTGCAGCACCTGCGCGTAGAGGGCGCGGGCAATGCCCTCCTTGCCACCGAAGTGGTTGTAGATGGAGCCGACACTCACCCCGGCGCGGCGCTGGATGTCGTGCACGGAGACGTTGTGAAAGCCCCGCGCCACGAACAGCGCCAGCGCCGCGCGCAGGATGCGGCAGTCGATGGGGTCACCGGTGGTGGTGTCGTTCTCCAGGCAGTGCATGATCGGCCCTCCGCGCGTGGCCCCCGCCAGCCCAGCGGAAGGCCCTTCACCTTGACAGCAATGAAGCTTCATTCTATAGCATAGGACAGGACCTCGCCCCAGGCAAGGCCCCCGCAGACCGCCGGGCGCCACCCGGCGCACGACAAGCACTGACCCACCACTGGAGGCAAGACGACATGACACCATCCACCCTCACCCGCCGCGGGCGCGGGCTGCTGGCCGGGCTGACGCTGGCCGCCACCGCCCTGCTGTCCCCGCCGCTCGCCGCCGACGAGACCTGCCAGTCGCCGTACATGGCCAAGATCACCGGCCAGGAAGACTTCGTGTACGTCTGGACCCTGGGCGTCGAGGGCCTGGGCGACGGGCAGGACAAGCTGGTCACCATCGACGTCAACCCCCGTTCCAAGAACTACGGCAAGGTGGTGCACACCGTGTCCGTGGGCGGCCGCAACGAGGCCCACCACTCCGGCTTCACCGACGACCGCCGGTATCTGTGGGCGGGCGGCCTGGACACCAGCCGCATCTTCATCTTCGACGTGCACACCGACCCCGCCCGGCCGAAGCTGGTCAAGACCATCGACGACTTCGTGGCCAGGAGCGGCGGCGTGGTGGGCCCGCACACCACCTACGCCCTGCCCGGGCGCATGATGATCACCGGCCTGTCCAACAACCGCGACCACGGCGGGCGCACGGCCCTGGTGGAGTACACCAACGACGGCCAGTACGTGGCCACCCACTGGATGCCCACCGACGACAACCTGCGCGGCGCGCGGAAGACCGGCAAGTTCGCCGACGGCTACGGCTACGACGTGCGCGTGCTGCCGCGCCGCAACGTGATGATCACCTCGTCCTTCACCGGCTGGTCCAACTACATGATGGACTTCGGCAAGATGCTCAAGGACGAACAGGCCATGAAGCGCTTCGGCAACACGGTGGTGGTCTGGAATCTGCACACGCGCCAGCCGAAGAAGGTGTTCGACGTGCCCGGCGCGCCGCTGGAGATCCGCTGCGCCTGGCAGCCCAACCACAACTGGTGCGTCACCACCACGGCGCTCACCTCCAAGATCTGGCTGATCTACGAGGACGAGCAGGGCGAGTGGCAGGCCAAGGCGGTGGCGGACATCGGCGACCCGAGCAAGATCCCCCTGCCGGTGGACATCTCTATCGCCTCGGACGACTCGGTGCTGTGGGTGAACACCTTCATGGACAGCAAGACCCGGCTGTTCGACCTGTCCGACCCGTTCCACCCGAAACAGATCTATGAACGCCCGATTGGCAAGCAGGTCAACATGGCCTCGGAGAGCTGGGACGGCAAGCGCATCTATTACACCTCCTCGCTGCTGGCCAATTGGGACAAGAAGGGCGAGGACAACGAGCAGTTCTTCAAGGCCTTCGAATGGAACGGCAAGGCGCTGGTGCCCAAGTTCGCCATCGACTTCACCGCCGCCAGGCTGGGCCGGCCGCACCAGATGCGCTTCGGCGCCTACAGCCTGTATGGCCTGAAGCGGCCGGATGACACGGTGCGCGTGGCGGCGCAGTGAGCCCGCCATGCGCGCCTGGCTGCTCGGCCTGAGCCTGCTGGCCGCCGCCACGACGGCGGCGCCGCTGCCACCGGGCTATGCCGGCCTGGACTACACGCCCCCGGCGGCCGGCAGCTACCGGCTGCCGCCGCTGGGCCAGGCCGCCGACGGCCCGGTGCTGGACGAGCAGGGTCGGCCCGCCACCCTGCACCAGGTGTTCGGCGGGCAGGCCGTGCTGCTCGGCTTCATCTACACCCACTGCAGCGACGCCAACGGCTGCCCGCTGGCCACCCACGTGCTCATGCAGGTGCACCGCCGCGCCCGGCGCGACCCGGCCCTGCGCGGACGGCTGCGCCTGGTGAGCCTCAGCTTCGATCCCGAACGCGACACGGCGGCGGTGATGCGCGCCTACCGCCAGGCCCTGCTCGGCCAGCGTGGCGCGGAGGACTGGCGCTTTCTCACCACCGCCGACGAGGCCAGCCTGGCGCCCCTGCTGCGCGCCTACGGCCAGTACGTGCAGCGCGACCCCGGTGACGGCGAGGACATCAGCCACACCCTGCGCGTCTATCTCATCGACCCGCAGCGGCGCATCCGCAACATCTACAGCGCCGCCTTCCTGGACGCCGACCTGCTGCTCAACGACCTGCGCACCGTGCTGGCCCGTCGGGGCGAAGACGAGGCGGCGCCCGTGCCCGACACGCCGCCCATCGACCTGCTGGCCCACGCCCGCCACCCGCCCCTGGGCCTGCCACCGGTGCCGGAGCCGGCCGACAACCTCCTCACGGCGGAGAAGATCGCCCTCGGCCGGCGGCTGTTCTTCGACCGCCGCCTGTCGCTCAACGGCACCCTGTCCTGCGCCATGTGCCACGTGCCGGCGCAGGGCTTCACCAGCCACGAGCTGAAGACCGCCGTGGGCATCGAGGGCCGCAGCGTGCGCCGCAACACCCCCACCGTGCTCAACAGCGCCTACCTGACGCGCGTCTTCCACGACGGCCGCGACGACAGCCTGGAGCAGCAGGTGTGGGGCCCGCTGCTGGCCCGCAACGAGATGGGCATGCCCTCGGTGGGCACCGTGCTGCGCCGGCTGCGCGGCCTGCCCGGCTACCCGGCCGCCTTCCGGCGCGCCTTCCCCGAGCGCGGGCTGACCATGGAGACCCTGGGCATGGCCCTGGCCAGCTACCAGCGCACCCTCATCGCCGGCGACAGCCCCTTCGACCGCTGGTACTACGGGCACGACGAACAGGCCCTGGACCCCGCCGCCCGGCGCGGCTTCCGCCTGTTCACCAGCAAGGCCGGCTGCGGCGCCTGCCACACCATCGGCAAGGACCATGCCCTGTTCACCGACGACTCCCTGCGCAACACCGGCATCGGCTACCGCGCCGCCATGGGCGGGGCCGCCAGGACCCGCGTGCAGCTCGCCCCCGGCGTGTTCACCGAGGTGGACGCCGCCACCCTGGCCAGCGTGGGCGAGCCGCCGCCGGCCGACCTGGGCTACTACGAGATCACCCAGGACCCTGCCGACCGCTGGAAATACAAGGTGCCCGGCCTGCGCAACGTGGCCCTCACCGCGCCCTACATGCACGACGGCAGCCTGGCCACCCTGGCCGAGGTGGTGGCCTTCTACAACGCCGGCGGCGTGCCCAACGAAAACCTCGACCCGCTCATCCACCCCCTGGGCCTGAGCCAGGCCGAGCAGGCCGACCTGGTGGCCTTCCTCGAGGCCCTCACCAGCCCGCAGGTGGCCGCCCTGGTGCGCGACGCCGAGGCGGCGCCGGTGGGGGATTTCGGGGTGCCAGGGCCGCGTGCCGTCACCGCGGCGCGCTGAGGCGGGGGCTCAGAAGGTGCCGGCGGTCTGCTGCTCGGCGTGGTAGGAGGAGCGCACCAGCGGGCCACTGGCGACGCGCGAGAAGCCCAGGGCGCGGGCCGTCTCGGCCAGGCGCTCGAACTCGTCGGGGTGGACGAAGCGCCGCACGGGCAGGTGGTGGCGGGTGGGCTGCAGGTACTGGCCCAGGGTGAGCATGTCGCAGCCGTGGGCGCGCAGGTCTTCCAGCACCTGCTCAACCTCGTCCAGGGCCTCGCCCAGGCCGAGCATGAGGCCGGACTTGGTGGGGATGTGCGGGTAGCGCACCTTGAACTCGCGCAAGAGTGCCAGCGACCAGGCGTAGTCGGCGCCGGGGCGGGCCTCGCGGTACAGGCGCGGCACGGTCTCCAGGTTGTGGTTGAAGACGTCCGGCAGGGCCTCGCCCAGCCGGTCCAGGGCCACCTCGCGCCGGCCGCGAAAGTCGGGCACCAGGATCTCCACGTGGATGCCGGGCCGGGCCTTGCGCACGGCGCGCACGCAGGCGGCGAAGTGGGCCGCGCCGCCATCGCGCAGGTCGTCGCGGTCCACCGAGGTGATGACCACGTAGTTGAGCCCCATGGCGGCCACGGTGCGCGCCAGGTTGGCCGGCTCGTCGCGGTCCAGCGGCAGCGGGCGGCCGTGGGCCACATCGCAGAAGGGGCAGCGGCGCGTGCAGATGTCGCCCATGATCATGAAGGTGGCCGTGCCGCCGCTGAAGCACTCGTTGAGGTTGGGGCAGGAAGCCTCCTCGCACACCGTGTGCAGCCGGTGCGCGCGCAGGGTGGCCTTGAGGCGGTTGACGCGCGGCCCGGTGGGTGCCTTGACGCGGATCCAGGACGGCTTGCGCGGCGGCCGCTCGGTGGGCGCCACCTTGACCGGGATGCGGGCCACCTTGTCGGCGCCACGCTGTTTTTCGCCGGGCCGGGGCCGGGCCGCCTTGCTGCTCATGTCCTGCCTTCGCACTGGGGAACCTGGCCGGCATCATGCCCAAGGGGGGCGCCGGGCGTCAAAATTCCCCCGCCTGCCGGGTCAGCGCCAGGCGCAGCAGCCCGGCCACGCTCATGGCGTCGGTGATCTCCCCGCGCAGGGCCATGGCCACCGCCTCCTCCAGCGGCAGGCGGCGCACCGTGATGTCCTCCGTCTCCTCGAAGGCGGTCTCGCCCTGGCGCAGGTCGCGGGCCACGAACACGAAGCCCTCCTCGTCGGTGACCGAGTTGGACAGGTGCAGGTGCAGCAGGGGGTCGATGCGCGCGGCGACGAGGCCGGTCTCCTCGCGCAGCTCGCGCCGCGCCGTCTCCTCCGGCGCCTCGCCCTCTGGCGAGCCCCCTTCCGGGATCTCCCAGGACCAGGCGTCCAGGCAGTAGCGGTACTGGC
>JALVPS010000192.1 GCA_027031685.1 Gammaproteobacteria bacterium
CGGAAGGCCGCCTCGCGGCCGGGCCGCAGGTAACAGTAGGCCACGCGCGGCTCGCCGCACAGGGGCAGCCGCAGGGTGTCGCGCAGGGCCGGGAAATCGTCCAGGGCGAGGCGCGAGTCGGGCGTGGTGTCCACCAGCCCGTGGTCGGCGCAGATGACCAGCAGGGTGTCGGTGCCGCGCACGGCGTCCAGGAAGCGCCCCAGGGCGGCGTCGAAGTCGGCCAGCTGGCGCAGGGCGGCCGGGCTGTCGATGCCCTCGCGGTGGGCCGTGGCGTCCAGCTCCGGCCAGTAGGCATACACGTACCGCGGCCGCCCGGCCCGCCGCAGCAGGCGGGCGGTGGCGTCGAAGAAGCCCTCCAGGTCGTGGTATTCCGCCAACCGCGCCGGGCCACGAAAGGCCCGCGAGTAGTCGGAATGGGCGATGCGCGCCGGGCTCACCTGCCAGCAGTCCACGGCCATGCGGGCGGTGACCGGCCGGCGCCCCAGCAGGCGGTGCATGTCCCAGCCGCTCTCGCCCAGGGTGGCGCCGCCGTAGCGCGGCCGGCCCGGCAGGATGGTGAACACGGCGCCCAGCTCGCGCAGATACATGAACCAGCCGGTCAGCCCGTGCCCGGCGGGTGGCTCGCCGGTGAGGTAGGTGGTGATGGCCGTCGCGGTGGTGGAGGGGAAGACGGTGTGCAGCCGCGCCCGCAGCCCGCTACGCAGCAGCCCGCCGGGCCGGGCGCGCCGCAGGAAGTGGTAGCCCAGCCCGTCCACCACCATCAGGCACACGCTGGTGTAGCGCGCCACCAGGGCCGGCGGCAGCTCGGCCAGGGGCGGCAGGGCGCCGGGCGGACCGCCGCGGCCCTCCACCAGCGAGGCCATCAGGTTGACGATGGAGCCCCGTCGGTAGTCGGGCGGCCTGGGCACGGCGGTCGGCGCGGCGCGGACGGGATTGGCGGACGGGCCGCCGCTCAGGTCTGGTCGTCGACCGGGGCGCTGGCGCAGTGCTTCTTCAGCTCGGCGATGGCGGCGTCGCGCGCGGCGGCGTCCGGGAACATGGCGCTGGTGGCCACGATCTGGCCGTTGGCCGCCTTGAGGTTGAAGAAGAGCTTGCCGTTCTTGGCTTCCTTCAGCTCGTAGCGGGCGTCGTTGCCGCAGTTCTTCTTCACCGACTCGATGCCGTTCATGGCGGAGTTCTTGGCCTTGTAGTTCTCGCTGCGCAGCAGGGTCTTGCCGTCATCGGTGACGAAGGCGAAGGAGAACGGCTCGGCGGCGCTGCTCTTTTTGAGGATGGCTTTCATGCTCGGCTCCTGAGAATGGTGGGAGGGAAGGGTCCCGCTGATTCTAGCCGAACTGCCGATGGGCGATGCGGAGAGACAGGCATTGTGGCGCTGGGTTTGCACTTTTGGCGTGGCCAGCAGGGTCGCCAGGGCGGCACGCAGCCGGCCCTCCACCGCACGCCGTCCAGTCAGGCCGTGGCCCGCGGCCACCGACGCCCAGGGCCGGGCCTGCAGCAGTTTTTCCACCGGCAGCGCCCGCTCCGCCGCCGGCAGGGCGGCCAGGCCGTCCCGCTGCAGGCCCCACCACACCAGCGCGGTCAGCCCGGACAGGGTGGCCTCCCAGGGGCGGCGCGCCAGGGCATAGCCCTCGACATCGGCCAGGTCGTCGACGTCCGGTGCCACCCACGCCGCGGGCGGGGCCGGCGCCAGGGCGCACAGCACGGCCGGCTCCAACCGCTGCAGGGGCTCGGCCAGCAGACGCGGCAGGCGCCGCCACAGCCACCGCTCGAGGGCCACCTGCAGGGCGCGGCCCGCCGCCGTCAGACCCTGCAGCACGATGAGGCCGTGGTGGCCACTGGCCGCGTCGCGCCGCGTGCCCAGCGCCACCGGCACAAAACCGGCCCCGCGCCAGAAGGGGACCAGCTCGGCGCTGGCCCCGAAGCTGGCGCCCAGGGTGTCCAGCCCCGCCGCCCGGCCGAACGCGCACAGGCGGGCCAGCAGCGCTCGACCCAAGCCCTGCCGCTGGCGCGCCGGGTGGACGGCAATGCGCACGATGCGCCCATGGCACAGGCCGGCGGCCTCGGGCCGGCCGGCCTGCACGGCCAGGGCCTGGGGCAACAGGTGGCCACGCAGGCGCCGTTCGCCGCGCGCCACGGCCGCTCCCAGGGCAGGCGGCAGCGGCCCCTCTTCGGCCAGCACGGCCACCGCTACTACCGCCCCGCCCTGCCGACCCACCCATACCGACCAACCGGGCGCGTCCAGCAGGTCGCGCAGGTCGCCGGGGCGGGTCTGGTAATGGGCCAGCACCAGCAGGCCGAACACCTGCCGCAGCAGGGCTTCGTTCTCGGCCAGGCGGTCGCGGGCCAGACGCTGCCAGCACGGGGGCGCGTCCGGCAGGGCCTCGCCCGGCCACGGCTCGGCGTCCAGCAGCAGCAGGCGCCGCAGGCTGGCCTCCAGCGGATCACCGGCTGCCCAGCGGATGGGCGCCACCAGGGTCAGCCGCCGCCAGCCGGGGCGCAGGGCGTCCAGCCGCTGGCGGAAACGCAGGGCGAAGCCGCGCCCGCTGCCCTCGTAGCCGTGCTCGGTGGTGGCGAACACCACGCGGTGGTAGCGTCGGAGCAGGCGCTCCAGCAGGGGCACCGGCAAGGCGGCGGCCTCGTCCACCAGCAGCAGGTCGGCCGGCGGCGCCTCCTGCGCCAGCCGGTCGGGGGGCAGAAAGCACAACGTGCCGCCGCCGGCGTGCAGGCAGGGACCGTCGCGGCGGGCGGCCAGCAGGGCGCGCTGCGCCCCGTCGAAGACGGCCTGCACGGCGGCCGGCGACGGGCCGGTAACCAGGATGCGGCGCGGCCGCGCGGCCAGCAGGGCCGCCGCGGCCAGGCCCAGGGCCGTGCTCTTGCCGCGCCCGCGGTCGGCGGTCAGCACCAGGGGGCGGTCACGGTGGCCCTCCGCCACGCGGCACACGGCGGCCACAGCGCGGGCCTGGTCGGCGCTGCGGCAGGGCGGCGCCACAGCGCCGGTTTCGGGCACGGGCGTGGCCAAGGGCTGTGGCCGGTGGCGGCAGCCGGCCGTCTCGTCCCAGTGCAAGCGCTGCCCGTCCGCCGCCAGCAGGCGCGCCAGCCGCCCCAGGAAGCGGCGCGGGCCACCCGTGCCAGCCGGTTGCCAGGCGCGGTGATGGCGGAAGTGGCGCTCGTCCCAGGCCAGCCAGTCGGCGAGCGGCGGCGCCAGCAGGACCAGCAGGCCACCGCCCGGCACCAGCCCGCCGGCCATGCCCAGGCCGTCGGGGTCGAGCCCATACCAGGCGTCCAGCACCACGCGGGGGTACTCGCCGCCCAGCCGGGCGCGCAGCTGGTTGCGATCACGGCACAGCTCGCCCAGCGGGGCATCGTGGCCGATCCACAGCGTGGCAGCGGCAGGCAGCGCGCCGAGCACGGCGGCCGCCGTGTCGCGGCACCAGCCGGGCCGGCCGGTGAGCAGCAGCAGCTGGCGGTGGCGCGTCCGGGCGCGCCGCCGCAGCAGGGGACTCAGGAGGATGATGAGCTCGGTGGCGTCCACGGGGCCCAACGCTAGCAGAAGGCGGAGCACCCCGGCGATTCCGTCACGTCACGGCCGTCGCCCCCGGCAGGCGGGCGTGGCTTGGACTATTTTCAGAAGGACGCGAACAGCGATCCGAGGTGCACTGCATGAAGCGATCGATCCGAACGGCCATCGGCCTGCCGCTCGCCCTGGTTGCCGGACTGGCGGCCGCCGGCGAGCACCCCGCCTGCCTGCGGCTCGACTTCGAGTACCAGCACCTGGACAGCGGCGCCCTGCGGCAGATCGCCGCCACCTGCCGCGACCCGGCCATGGCACGCCTCAATGCCCATCGTGCCTACGCCCGGGACCTGCTGGCGCTGTACGCCCAGTACCGCGACCGGCTGGGCGACGACCGCACGGCGCGCGCCATCGAGAGCTATCGCCTGTACACCACGCTGGCCGAACTCATCGCCCGCCAGCGCCACCAGCCGGCGCCGCAACTGGCCGCCGAGCTGAACCTGGGCTACGCCTTCGCGCGCGAGGTGGTGGAGCTGCGCCTGACCGGGCAGGACCTGCGCGCCGACTGGCTGGAGTTCCAGGGCCTGCGCCGCTCCGCGCACCAGCAGTAGCAACGGGAAAGGGCGGGACATGCCGTCCGGCGCGACGCGCCCTCGTATGTCCCGCGTGGGGATTACGACTGCAGGCGAGGCAGCGCCACGCGGTGGTTGGCGGCCCGCTCCTCGGGAGTGGCGTTGTCGGCCACCGGCTTGTCCCCGCCAGAGCCCTCGGAGATCAGGTAGTCGCGCACCATCTCCGCGCGCCGCTGTGACAGCTGACGGTTCACTTCCACGTTGCCCCGATCATCATGGACAGAACGACGGGCGGCTTCCCCGGTTATACCTGCCGCCAGTCGAAACCATCGCCCTGCCCGGCCAGAACCACCTCGCAGCGCGCCGAACGCAGGCCCGCCTCCAGCGCCGCGATGGCCAGGTCCGGCCGGTTGTTCTTTTCGCTCAGGTGCATGCCCACCAGCCAGCGCAGGGCCGTCTGGTCCAGCCGCTCCAGCAGAGCGCGGCTCTGGTCGTTGGCCAGGTGCCCGTAGTCGCCGCCCACGCGCCGCTGCAGGGCGGGGGGATAGGGGCCGCTACGCAGCATGTCCCGGTCATGATTGCACTCCAGCAGCAGGGCGTGGCAACCAGCCAGCTGGCGCAGCACATGGGGCGTGACGCTGCCCAGGTCGGTGAGCAGGCCCAGGCGGCGGCCCGTGTGCTCGAAGACGAACTGGCAGGGCTCGCGGGCGTCGTGGGGCACGGGAAAGGGATTGACCTGCACCTCGCCCAGGATGAAGGGGCGGTGCGGGGAGATATGGCGCACAGCGGCGAAATCGGGGTCGGGCTGGGCGGCGTGGCTGCCGCGGGTGAGCCACACCGTCAGGCCATGGCGGCGCGACAGCACAGCCGCGCCGCGGCAGTGGTCGCCATGTTCATGGGTGATGAGCAGGGCACTCATCTGCGCCGGGTGCAGGCCTCGGCGCGCCAGGCGGCGGGTCAGCTCGGCGGCGGAGAAGCCGCAGTCGATGAGGATGCGCGTGTCACCGGCCTCCAGCAGGGTGGCGTTGCCCTTGCTGCCGGAGCCGAGGGAGGTGACGCGCACGCCGCGCCCCCCTCAGGGCAGATGCTGGGCGAGGTACTGGCGCAACGCCTGCAGCTGGCGCGCCTCCAGCGCGGGATCGGGCGCGATGCGCCGGCCGTCGCGGCGCAGCTCGGCCGTGAGATAGACCGTGCTGCCCTGCCCGGCCGGCTCCAGACGCAGGCGGTACTGCACCTGCCGGCCATCGCCCGCATCGCGCCAAGCCGTCTTGAGCACGCCCTCCATGGGGTCCGCCACGGCCGGCTCCCCGCCCTGCGCCTGCGCCCAGGCGCGCAGCACGGGCCACACGGCGGCCGGCGGGCGCGCCACGGCCAGCCAGCGCAGGGCGCCCTCGCGCTGCTCGGTGATGTCGGGGCCGGCCGGTGCGGCGGACGTAGCCGCCGACGGCGACGGGGTCTTTGCGGCGGGAGACGGCCGGGCCGCGGCCCGGGGCGTGTCGGGC
>JALVPS010000193.1 GCA_027031685.1 Gammaproteobacteria bacterium
CCTGCGCCGCCTGCGCACCGACTACATCGACCTCTACCAGATCCACTGGCCGGAGCGGCACACCAACTTCTTCGGCGAGCTGGGCTACCGGCCCGCCCCCGAGCTGGAGCGCGACGCGGTGCCCATCGAGGAAACGCTGGCCGTGCTGGCCGACTTCGTGCAGGCGGGCAAGGTGCGCCACATCGGCGTGTCCAACGAGACGCCCTGGGGCGTGATGCAGTACCTGTGCCTGGCGCGCGAGCGGGGCTGGCCGCGCATCGTGTCCATCCAGAACCCCTACAACCTGCTCAACCGCAGCTTCGAGGTGGGCCTGGCCGAGTTCGCCCACCGCGAGCGCACCGGCCTGCTGGCCTATTCGCCGCTGGCCTTCGGCGTGCTCAGCGGCAAGTACCTGGAGGGCGCCGCGCCGCCCGGCTCGCGCCTGGCCCTGTTTCCCGACTACCGCCGCTACAGCACGCCGGAGGGCGAGGCCGCCACGCGCGCCTACGTGGCCCTGGCGCGCGAGCACGGCCTGTCGCCGGCGCAGATGGCGCTGGCCTTCATCAACTCGCGCCCCTTCACCACCAGCACCCTCATCGGCGCCACACGCATGGACCAGCTGGCGGAGAACATCGCCTCGGTGGGGATCAGCCTGTCCGAGGAGGTGCTGGCGGGCATCGAGGCCATACACCGCCGCCATTCCAACCCTTGCCCCTGACAGGGCATTGAGACTCTAGTCGGCGCCCTGTCCTTGGCCACGCTGTCGAACAAACAGCAGGCCCAACAGCCACAACGGCCCCAGCGCGCCCAACCCGCCGGCGCGCGGCGCGGTCTCGCCCGATCCGGGCCGCGCGGCGTCATCCCCGCCGGGGGCCGGGGCGGCGTTCTGGCCGCTGCGCGGCGGGCCGCCCTGCACGTAGCTGTCGATCCAGTCCGTGAAATTGCCCACCCGCGTGTACACCCCGTATCGGTCCGGCTGGGCGCAACCGTCGCCGAAGCTGACGATGCCCACCTGGCGCCAGGCGGCCTGGGCGCCCTGGCGGATCATGAGCGGCCCGCCGCTGTCGCCCTCACAGGAGTCGCGCCCGCCCTCCGGCCAGCCGGCGCAGAGCATGTTGTCCGTGATGTCGGCGCCACGTATGGACCGGGCGCAGTCGGCATTGTCCACCACCTTCACGTCCACTTCGCGCAACAGGCGGGAAGGAGAGTCGAGGTCCGGTTGGCCCGTGGCGGGGTCCAGCCGGGTCAGCCCCCAGCCCACCACCGTGGCCAGGTCGCCCACCGGCGGCCTGCCCTGGTACAGGTCCATGGTCGCCGCTCCTGCCGGCTGTGCCAGCTCCAACAGTGCCAGGTCGCTGTCCAGCGTGTGGGGATTGAAGTCGGGATGGATAATGAGATTGGTCACCGCCACGCGCGTGCCGGGCCGCTCGAGATCCTGCACGCCTGCCAGCACCACTACGTCCTCCGCAAACTTGTCCTGCCGACCACTGCTGTCGTGAAAGCAATGCGCCGCAGTGAGCACCCAGTTGGGGGCCAACAGATTGCCACCGCAGAACTGCTGGATGTAGGCCGGACCGGTGCCGCTGTCGATAATGGCCACCACTGTGGGCCAGTGGTTGGGCCGGGCCTCCTGCCCGCCGATGATGCGCGGGCTGGCGCCGGGCGGCAGGGCCAGGGCCGGCAGGATGAACAAGCACAGCGACAATAGGGCAAACAGGCGTTTCATGGCGGTTGCGGCAATGGGCGGGGC
>JALVPS010000194.1 GCA_027031685.1 Gammaproteobacteria bacterium
ACCCCACCCCATGACCCTCCACCCCCGCATCGACGACCTGCTGGAGCTGCGCCACCAGGCGCGCACGCTGGGGGTGGCCTCCCACCACCTGGTCAATGCCACGCTGCTGGGGCTGTACCGCAGCGTGTTCCGTGGCGAGGGGCTGGATTTCGAGGAGGTGCGCGAGTACCGGGAGGGGGACGACATCCGCAACATGGACTGGCGGGTGACGGCGCGCACGGGCACGGCGCATCTGAAGGTGTACCGGGAGGAGCGGGAGCGCAGCGTGCTGCTGTGCGTGGAGCAGGGGCCGGCCATGGATTTCGGCACGCGCGGCACGTTCAAGTCGGTGCAGGCGGCGCGGGCGGCGGCGCTGCTGGGCTGGTCGGCCAGTCTCAGCCACGACCGGGTGGGGATGCTGCTGTGGGGCCCGGGCGCGCCGCGGGGGCTGTCCATCTTCCCGCCCCAGCGCGGGCGGCGCGCCCTGTGGCAGGGCCTGCACGCGCTGGCCAATCCGGATGAGGCCGCGGCGCAGCAGGCGCCGGCCGGCACGCTGGAGGACGCCCTGCAGCGCCTCAAGCGCGGCCTGCACCACGGCTCGCTGATCTTTCTCATCGGCAGTTTCGAGGGCGAGCTGGGGCAGACCGGCCGCATGCTGGGCGCCCTGCAGCAGCGCCACACGGTGGTGCTGCTGCCGGTAGACGACCCGGCCGACCGCAAGCTGCCGGCCATGGGCCAGGTGCTGTTCGACGACGGCCAGGGCCACCTGCTGGCGGTGGAGACGGACGACGAGGCGGCCCGCGCCCGCTATCGCGCCGACTGGGACGCGCGCCGCGCCGCCCTGCGCCAGCTGGCCAACCGGCTGGGCCTGCTGCTCATGCCGCTGCGCACCGACGAGGACGTGCACCGCACCCTGCTGGCCGGCCTGCAGCGCCACGTGGAGCGGAGGCACCTGCCGCGATGAACGCCACCGCCGCCCTCGGCCCGCTGCGCGACATCCGCGGTCTGGACCCCATGCCCTGGTGGCCGCCGGCACCGGGCTGGTGGCTGCTGGCCCTGGCCGGGCTGGCGGTGTTGCTGGCCCTGCTGTGGGGCTGGCACCGCTGGCGCGTCAAGCGCTTGGGCTGGCGCATCGCCGCCCGCCGCGAGCTGCGCGCCCTGCGCCGCCGCCTACCAGGGCTGGACGGCAAGCAGGCCGCCGCCGAGACCTCGGAGCTGATCCGCCGCATCGCCATGGCCCGCTGCGGGCGGGCCGCCTGCGCCGGGCTGTCCGGCGAGGCCTGGCTGGCCTGGCTGGCCGAGCGCGACCCGCAGGGCTTCGACTGGCGCCGCGAGGGGCGCTTCCTGCTCACCCTGCCCTACGCGCCGCGGGTGGACGACCCGGCGGCGCGGGCCCAGGTCGCCCGCCTGCTCGCGGCCCTGGGGCCGTGGCTGGCGGCGCCCGACGAGCCGTCCGCCCCGGCCAGCGCGGAGGCGGGCCATGTTTGACTTCGCCTGGCCCTGGTTCGCCCTGCTGCTGCCCCTGCCGCTGCTGGTGCGCCGCTGGTGGCGCGCGCGCGACGCGGACGGCGGCGAGGACAGCACGCGCCTCACCTTGCGCCACCCCGCCCTGGCGCGGCTGCAGGCCGCCTTCGCCACCAGCGCGCCGCGCCCCACCCTGGCGGCGCGACTGCGGCTGGGCGCACTGTGGGCGGTGTGGGTGCTGGGCGTGCTGGCGCTCATGAACCCGCGCTGGCTGGAGGCGCACACCGAGCAGCACAGCCCCGGCTACGACCTCATGCTGGCCGTGGACGGCTCGCGCTCCATGGAGGCGCTGGACTTCTCCTCCGGCAACCGCCAGATCACGCGCATGGCCGTGGTGAAGGGGGTCATCGACCGCTTCATCGCCGCCCGCGAGAACGACCGCATCGGCCTCATCCTGTTCGGCGACCAGGCCTACCTGCTGGCGCCGCTCACCCGCGACCGGGCCGCGGTGCGCACCATGGTGCGCCACATCGCCACGCGCATGGCCGGCGACGGCACGGCCATCGGCGACGCCATCGGCCTGGCGGTGAAGAAGCTGCGCGAGCGGCCGCCCGGCGCGCGCGTGCTCATCCTCATCACCGACGGCGAGAACACCTCCGGCACCCTGCCGCCGCGCACCGCCGCCGAGCTGGCGCGGCAGGAGGGCGTGCGCATCTACGCCATCGGCGTGGGCAGCACCGGGCTGGTGCCCTTCCGCGAGAACGGTGTGCTGCAGTACGCCAACATGCAGATCGACGAGCCGCTGCTGAAGTCCATCGCCCAGGTCACCGGCGGCGCCTACTACCGGGCCACGGACGCCGCCGCCCTGGACGCCGTGTACCGGCAGATCGACCGCCTGCAACGCACCGACGCCGAGCCGCGCACGGTGCTGGTGCCCACCCCCCTGTACCGCTGGCCGCTGGCACTGGCCCTGCTGCCGCTGGCCTGGCTGGGCCTGCACCCGGACGGCAACCGGCGCCGGCGGGAGGCGCGCCCGTGAGCGCCCTGGCCGGCCTGCACCTCGCGCAGCCCTGGTGGCTGCTGGGCCTGCTGGCCTTGCCCGCCGTGTGGCTGTGGCTGCGCCACACCCGCCCCGCCCCGCGCCAGCCGCGCGTGGAGCGCTACGCCGACCCGCAACTGCTGCCCCACCTGCTGGGCAGCAGCCGGCGCGAGGGCCAGGGCCGCAGCCGCCACTGGCAGCGCTGGGCCGTGCTGTGGACCCTGCTGCTGCTGGCCCTGGCCGGCCCGCGCTGGGACTTCCATGAGATCCGCAGCTACCGGCCCGGCACCGACGTGGTGGTGCTGCTGGACATCTCCCGCTCCATGGCCGTGGAGGACGTGATGCCCTCGCGCCTGAGCCGCGCCCGGCAGGAGATCGACGACCTGCTGCGCCAGGGCGCCGGCCTGCGCGTGGGCCTGGTGGCCTTCGCCTCCGTGGCCCACGTGGTGTCGCCCCTCACCGAGGATCACCGCAGCCTGCGCCGCCTGCTGCCCGCCCTGGGGCCGGACCTGGTGCAGTTCCCCGGCAGCCGCCTGAGCACCGCCCTGCGCCTGGCCGGGGCCATGCTCGGCGAGCGCGATGATCCCGACATCGGCCGCCACATCCTGGTCATCAGCGACGGCGACGTGGCCGACAGCGACCTGTTCGCCACCGTGGCCGAGCTGCGCCGGCGCGGCATCCACGTCTCCGCCCTGGGGGTGGGCACGGCGCGGGGCGGCGAGGTGCCCGACGGCCCCTTGAGCAGCCTCACCGACCGCTGGGGCAACCCCGTGCGCTCCGCCCTCAACACCGAGCTTTTGCAGGCCGTGGCCCGCGACGGCGGCGGTCGCTATGTGACCGCCGCCTACCTGGACGACGACACGCGCCAGCTGCTGGCCACCTTCCGCCACCACGGCGGCCGGGCCGAGCAAGGGCAGGCGCGCATCGTCGTCTGGCACGAGCGCTACTACCTGCTGCTGGCGCCGGCCCTGGCCCTGCTGTTGCCCTGGTTCCGCCGCCGCGCGGCTGGAGACGCCCCATGAGGCGCGCCGCCCTCGCCCTGGCCTGCCTGTTGCTGCCCGCCCTGGCCAGCCCCGGCTGGTTCCGCACCGACACCCAGGAAGGCTACCGCCTCTTCCAGCAAGGCCGGTACCGCGCCGCCGCCCGGCACTTCCAGGACCCCTACCGCAAGGGCGTGGCCCTGTACCGGGCCGGCGAGTACGCCGCCGCGGCCGCCGCCTTCGCCGCCCCGCAGCGGCAGGCCGTGGCCCTGGACGCCCGCTACAACCTGGGCAACGCCTGGTTCCGGCTGGGCGACTACCGCAAGGCCATCGACGCCTACACCCAGGTGCTGAAAGCGCGGCCCGACCACGAGGATGCCGCTCACAACCTGGCCCTGGCGCGCGCCGCCCTCGGCCTGCCCCCGGAACCCCAGCCGAAGGAGGACGAAGCGGAAGAGCGGGAAGCGCCCGAGCAGCAGGCCCGCAAGGCGCAGTCGCAGGAAAAACAGCCGTCCCCGGACGAGGAGAGAGCCCCCTCGCCCCAGCCGCACAGCGCGCCCCAGGACGAGGCCGAGGAGCGCCAGCAGGCCGACCGGCAGACGGACGCGCGGCAGGACGAGCAGTCCCGCTCGGGCCAGCAGGCGCAGGCACAGCAGCAGCCTGCCGACCAGCCGTCCTCGCAACCACGGCAGCAATCCGAGCAGCAACAAACGGAGCAGCAGTCAGAGCAGGAGCAGTCGGAACAGCAGCAGTCCGACCAACAGCAGTCCCAGCAGCAACAGCAGTCCGGACAGCAATCCGAGGAGCAGCAATCCGGGCAGCAGTCGCAGCAACAGCAGCAGTCCGGGCAGCAATCGTCGGAACAGCAGCAGTCGCAGGGGGAGCAGTCCGGCCAGCAACAGCAGCAGTCCAGCGGCCAGCAATCGGGCCAGCAGGCGGGGGCGGATGAGCAGTCCGAAGGCCAGTCCGCCGACCGGCAACAGGGCGAGTCTGGCCAGGGCCAGGCCGACGGCAAGCGCAGCGAGGCCAGCGACCAGCAACGGGGCCAGGGGCAGCAGGGCGGGGCCAGCGACGACCAGGCGGGCGAGCAGTCCGACCACAGCGCGGGGGCGGACAGCCAGGACGAGCAGGGCGAGGGCGAGGACACGGCCAGCCGCCAGGACGGGGCCGGCAGCGACGCGGCGCAGAGTCACGCCGCACAGGGCCAGGACCAGTTGCAGCCGCCCCGGGACCAGGGCGGAGAAAAGGACGACACCCAACCGCCCACAGCCGGCGAAGAGCAGCCCGAGCAGCGCGGCGAGCAGGGTGAGGGGGACCGGCAGGCCGAGCCCCACCTGCGGCCGGACACGTCGTCACGGCAGGACAAGGCCGGCCAGGGCGAGCGCGAGCGGGACGAGGCCGGTGGCAACAAGGGGGAGCAGCCACCCAGGGCGGCCGGCGACGGCAAGGCCGAGCAGAAGGCGGCCGGCAGCGAGCGTCCCGGCGAGGCCGAGGACGAAAAACCGGCCACCGGGGCCGAGCGCCCGCCACAGCAGGAACGGCCCGGCGAGGGCGGACTTGACAAAGTATATGGCCCGCCGCCGCCCGATGGGGCACGCTCGGCGGAGCGGCCACACGACGCGGCCGGCGCCCGCCCCGGCCGGCGGCTGCTGTTCCGCCCCGGGGCGACCGCGCGGCCCGGTGAACAGACGCCCCCACCGGACGCGCCGGACAACCAGGAGGCGGCCACCGAATTCCAGCAGCGCGGCGAGCAGGGCCGGGCCGGCGAGAGCGACCAGGGCGCCGCCGCCGGCGAGGCGCAGCGGGCCATCGACCCGGCCCTCATGGAGCAGTGGCTGGGCCAGGTGGAGGGCGACCCAGCCGAGCTGCTGCGCCGCCAGTTCCTGTACGAAGAGCGCCGTCTGCTGCAGCAGCAGGGGGGGCAGTGGGTCGAGCCCCGGCCTTGGTGACGAGGGGAGAGAAAATGCACAAGCGCATCAAGCACCTGGTGATGACGACGGCCCTGCTGGCCGGCACCCTGGCCGCCGGCCCCGTCCCGGCGGGCTGGCAGGTGAGCGCCGGCAGCGGCCACTGGGGC
>JALVPS010000195.1 GCA_027031685.1 Gammaproteobacteria bacterium
CCAAGGCCCTCGCCCTGCTGCAGAAGACCGCCGAGGAAGTGGGCGCGCGGCAGGTGTCCGGCAACGACCACATCGTCAAGATCTCCCTGGTGGGCGTCGGCATGCGCTCCCACGCCGGCATCGCCACCCGCATGTTCGGCGCGCTGGCGGACGAAGGTATCAACATCCTCATGATCTCCACCTCCGAGATCAAGATTTCGGTGGTCGTGGACGAGAAGTATCTCGAGCTGGGCGTGCGCGCCCTGCACGAGGCCTTCGACCTGGCCCACGAAGATGCGGCCTAGTCGGAAGAATGTCCGCAGACCCCGGGTTTGGGTGTGAGATGTCACCATCTTGGACCGCAACCGGCTCGACTGGCGATGAATCCTGCGGGAGAATCGCCCGGGTCAATCGAACAACCATAGCCACAAAGAGCCACAAAGCCAGATTGACAGAGAGAAAACGCAAGGAAATAACGAAGGAGTGAGTCATGTTGATACTGACCCGCCGCGTAGGCGAAACCCTCATGATCGGTGACGACGTCACCATCACCGTACTGGGCGTGAAGGGCAACCAGGTGCGCATCGGCATCAACGCGCCGAAGGACGTCCCCGTCCACCGCGAGGAAATCTACGAGCGCATCAAGAACGAACAGCTCTCGGGGCAGGGGGGGGGAACAAACGACACCTGAATTGCTTGACAGCACAACTTTACGCGGGCGCACGGGAACGCTATCCTGTGCGCCCTTTTTGGAGAGGTGGCCGAGAGGCTGAAGGCGCTCCCCTGCTAAGGGAGTATGGGGTCAAAAGCTCCATCGAGGGTTCGAATCCCTCCCTCTCCGCCACTTATTCAACAAGTCTCTGATTTCACGGTAATTTCAGTGTAATCAGAGGGTTACCGCAGGTTGGTTGGTGCACCAGGGTGATACACAGACCCTGGAGACCAACCCGATGCGAAGCAACAACCGATCCGCCTACGTCTTCCGGCGAGGCAACGTCTTCCACTTCCGCCTGCGCATCCCTGCCGACCTCGTGGCCCGTTTCGACGGGCGGCGCGAGGTGCGGCTCTCGTTGCGCACCACCGATCCCGAGCTGGCCCGTTACCGGGCCCTGCGCGCCTACCTCGATCTGCAGGACCTGTTCGCCCGGCTGCGGGCCGAGTCGGCGGCCGACCCGGACGGGGAGGGGGCGGCATGAGCAGCCGCCAGAGGGCTTGCGCCCTGGACGCCATCCGCGCCCAGGTGGCATGCAGCCGTCCCGGCCGGGAGGCGCCTCGTTCCCCGGTGGCGCCCGACCCCGGGTCATCGGGGGCCGATTCCGGTGCGGCGGCGCCCACCCCGGACATCACCCTGACCGACCTGATCGCCCACTGGCGCGACGCTGTCCCCGACCGTCCGCGGCGCACCGTGCTGGAGATGGCCCGCAGCGCCAGGGAACTGAAGGCCTTCGCCCGGGCGCGGGGGCTCGACCCCCTGCAGCGGCCCACCCTCATCGCCTGGCGCGACCACCTGGCGGGTGAGCGGGGCCTGGCGCCCAAAACCATCGGCAAGAAACTGGCCCTCATCGGCGCCGCCCTGCAGCTGGCGGTGGACGATGGCCGGCTGCCCTACAACCCGGCCGCCCGCATCCGCATCCACCGTCCCCACGGCGCGCCCCGGTCGCGGGTGCCGTTCACGGTGGACGGCCTCAACGCCCTGTTCGCCTCGCCGGTCTACCGGCGGGGCCACCGCCCCCGGGGCGGGGGCGGCGAGGCCGCCTACTGGCTGCCCCTGTTGGGCCTGTTCACCGGCCTGCGCCTGGAGGAGGCCGCCCAGCTGCGCTGTCGCGACCTGCAGGTCAGTGACGGCATCCCCTACCTGCTCATCACCGCCGACGGCCACCACACCCGCCTCAAGACCCGCAGTTCGGAGCGGCGCATACCGTTGCACGCCGAACTGCTCGCCCGTGGCCTGCTCGACTACCACCGTCACGTCCGGGCCCAGGGCGCCGACTGGCTGTTCCCCCACCTGCGCCCCGATTGCACCGGCCGGCGCGGTGGCAACTGGGGCAAATGGTTCGGCCGCTACCTGCGCCGCCAGGTGGGGATCGACGACCGGCGCCAGGTCTTCCACTCCCTGCGCCACGGCTTCCGCCAGGCCTGCCGCGAGGCCGGCATCGAGGAGGAGATGGCCGACGCCCTGCTGGGCCACGCCGGGCGTTCCACGGGCCGCCGTTATGGCGACCTGTACCCCCTGCGCCCCCTGGCCGAGGCCATGGCCCGCATCCGCTATCCCGGTGTCCACCTGCCACCGCCCTGGACGGTGTCCGGCAGCGACACCGCCCCTTTCCGATCCGAACAACAACGACAAGCACAGGAGGATTCGGCATGAATCACGATCCCAACCCCCTCTTCCATCCCCGCCACATCCGCCAACTGTGTGCCATGGACCCAGGCCTCCCGGTCCAGATCCATGGCCGCCTGCGCGACCTCACCGAGGGCCTCACCCGCACCGACCAGCAGCGCTACGCCAGCATGCGCCTGCTGGACGCCACGGGAGAGATCGCCTGCTACTACTGGGGCGCCCTGCCCGAGCCGTACCTGGAACTGTCCGACTACACCCTCGTGGCGGTACGGGGCCGTCTGCGCCACTACCGCGGTGCCCCCTGTCTGGACCTGCAGGAACTGTGGCCGGCCGACCTGGACGACATGCCCTTCGTCAGCGTGCTGCCGCACGATGCCGCCGCCCTGCGCCCCCTGGTGGAGCAGCTGGTGAACTACGTCGAAGCCGTCAGCGACACCGACCTGTACGCCTTCTGCCGGCGCCTGTTCGCCGACCTGCGCTTCACGCGGCCTTTCTTCAGCCTGCCCGCCAGCCATCGCCACCACCACACCGAACCGGGCGGCCTGGCGCGCCACAGCCTGGAAGTGGCCTATCTCGCCGGCACCACCTCCCACCTGCGCCGCTCCGAGCAGGAGCTGGCCTTCGTGGGCGGCCTGTTGCACGACGCCGGCAAGGTGCTGACCCTGGCCGGCCCGCGCACCGTTCCCTTCGTGGCCCACGAGGCCGTCACCCTGGAGATGCTGGCCGCGCCATTGGCCGCCCTGCCGCGGCGCAAGGCCCAGCTGCTGCGCCACGTGTGGACCTGCGGCCTGCGCCCCTACCACCACGAGACCCGCACCCCGGTGGCACGGGCCGTCATGCTGGCCGACCAGCTCAGCGTCCAGGAAGACCTGGCCGGCGGCACCGACTAGGGCAGTCCATCAGAGCGGGGACCGGGGCCCCAGCCCCCGGTTCCCGCACCTTTCTCGACGCTGGCCGCACACCCCACCCGCACTGGTCGGCCACCGTGCCGATCGTCATTCCCATCGCCCACCGTCCCTCCACCTCACGGCCTCATGGCACGGCCGCTTCGCCTCTCGCCTTGCCGATGAGACGTCGAATCTGTGACGCAGTGCGCATGGCGGTGTAGGGGAAAACGCGGGGAGAGTGAAACCGGATCGCTACATCAGACAGGCATGAGTGATCCGGTACTTCTCGAGATGAAGAAAATAGATGGCAAGAACGATGTCATCCAATGCATCACACCAGCGCCCACCAAGCGACATCGGGGCAACGGAAAGCGGCCACAGGGCTTTCTCCGGGTCGCGAGGGCGGACTATCTGTTCGTACGCGGAATCAAGTACTACTACCGACGCAGGATACCGAACGAATTGCAGCCCTGTTTCGGTGGGAAGACGGAGATCAGAAGATCGCTGCGCACGACGGACCGGGAGGAAGCGATCCACCGCGTCCGGGAAGTGGACAGGGAAGTGGCGCGTGAATTCGATCGCTGCCGGGCCGAGTTGGCCGCCGGCAAGGCAGGTGAGCAGTGCCGGGTGCGCATCGAGCCGGTGGTCATCGACGCCCTGTGCCTGCTGTTTCAGCGCAGGGTGCGGGAAAGGGAGCGGATCGAGCGGCGCGAACATGCGGCCCAAGGGACGCTGGCGGCGCTATGCCGTACCTATGCGCAGGAGCTGCAGGCGATGCGGCGCGCGCTGGCCGCCTGGGAGCTGCCGGCCGTGGAGCCGCTGCTGAACGATTTCGTCGCAGAGCTGGGCGTGGTGCTGGAGGACGCCGTTCTGCAACGAAGCCACCAAGATGCCTGGGAGGTACTGCGCAGCGAGTTCCTGCGGGCAGTGGTGGCGGTCTACACGGACCGGGCGCGGGCCTGTGAGGGTGAAGTGGCCCAACCGCCGCCCCCGGCGCCGGCCGTGGCCCGTGTGGCAGATGCGTTGGCCGGCGTGCGCACGGGGGCGCCGGTCACCCTGGCACGCGCATGGGCCGACTGGCGTACGCAGAGGACGGATCACAACGCCCCCGCGACCCGCAGGGACCGCGAGACGGCCTGGCGCGAGTTCGCCGCGCAGGTGAGCAATGACCGCTTACTGGTCCTGGTGACCCGGCGGGACATCGACCAGTACGTAGCGGCCCTGCTGCGGCGGGGGCTCAAGCCCCGCACGGTGGACAAGCGGCTGTCCCTGTTGCGGCCGGTCATCGCCCATGCCGTACAGGATAGGGTGTTGGTCGACGCCCTGTTCCAGGGCGTGCAGGTCCCCAGGGTGCACCGACGATCACGCAAGCCCTTTCCCCTGCCATTGGTAGCGCAGATCTATAAACGGCTGTTGGAGCGACTGCCCGTTCTGGTGGCGCGGGGGATGGCCGACTATGCCCTGCTGTTCCTGTTGGCCCCGTTCACCGGGGCCCGGATGGAGGAGCTGGGCCAGTTGCGCGTGCAGGACGTGAAGCAGGCCGGGGAAGTGGTCTATATCGAGGTGGTCGCTGGCGCAAAAGGCATCGACGGCGGGCACGAGAGGAGGCTCAAGACCGCCCAGTCCGAGCGCTGCATCCCCGTGCATCGGGCGCTACTGGAAGCCGGATTCATGGACTATGTCGAACGACTCCGCCGCCGGGGAGAATACTGGCTCTTCCCGTGCCTGCAGGCGGATGGACGCGGCAAGCGTACCGGCCGGTTCTCCAAGTGGGCGTCGCGATTCTTGCGCCAGACCTGTGGCATCGACGACCGGGACCTGGTGTTCCATTCCTTTCGCCACCTGTTCGAAGACCTGCTGCGCTGCGTCACCGACGACACCGAACTGCGGGACCGGCTCATGGGCCATGCCTCGCGGAGGGGCTACCAATACGGCAACGGCTTCAGCCTGGAACGGCTCGACGCCGTGGTGCAGCGGATCGATCTGGGGCCGCTGCCGGTGGCGGAAATCCTCGAGGGGGTGTTGGCGAGCCTCGATGGGGAGCGAAGTGTGCCATGTCAAGCAAGTTGTCATATCTCAGATGACTTCATCGGCTAGTGGGGCTAACTGTTTGGTCCCGGATGGTTCCCTCAGCCGGAGGAGCTATCCTCTGTTCGTGGCTCGAGCCCTGTTCGAGCAGGTGATCAACGAGTTGTCCGGGAGGTAGAGACCATGGCCCATCGCGTCCACGCCAATGCCACCACCACGCCCCGCGTCCGCGCCGCCATCCAGGCCGCCCCGCCGGAGGTGAGCAACCGAGCACTGGCCGACAAGTACGGCATCTCG
>JALVPS010000196.1 GCA_027031685.1 Gammaproteobacteria bacterium
CGGTTTTGCCCTTTGCCGGCGTGGGGGCGCCATTGATGAACAACTATCTGCCGGTGCTGCAGCATCCGGCCTTTCTGCTGGCGCTGGCCCTCATCGGCGCCGGCTTCGGCCTGCTGACCATCGACGCTCTGGGTGGCGGCCTGCACTGGCGCACGCCCTTCACGCCCGGGGACGCTCTGCGTTTCGGCAGTCTCACCGCCGCCCTGGCGGCAGCGCTGGCCCTGCTGGTGTTCCTGTGGACCCTGCGCGAACTGCCGACCACCCTGGATGCGCACGGCTACTTCGAATTTCTGTTCTGGGGCGCCGGCCACGTGCTGCAGTTCACCCATACCCAGTTGCTGATCCTCTGCTGGCTGGTGCTCGGCAGCGCGGCGGGGCTGGCCATCGGCCTCGCCCCGCGCACGGTGATCGTGCTGTTCGCCCTGGGCATCGCACCACTTTTGTACGTGCCGATCCTCGCCCTGCAACATCCGGTGCTCGGGGGTGAGTCGCGGCTCGGTTACACGCGCCTGATGCAATACGGCGGCGGCATCGCCAGTGTCCCGCTGGGGCTGTACCTGCTCTGGCGCATCCTGCGCGACCGGCCCGTACTGACGCCGGAACAGCGCCCCCTGCGCAACGCCCTGTACAGTTCGCTGCTGCTGTTCGCCGCCGGCGGCATCATCGCCCTGCTCATCGAGGGCGTGAACGTGGTCATTCCGGCCCACTATCATGGCTCCATCGTCGGCGTGACCCTGGCCTTCATGGGCACGGCGTACTATCTGTTGCCGAAACTCGGCTACCCCGCCCCGGTTTCGTGGGCGGCCCGCTGGCAACCGGGCATCTACGGCGGCGGCCAGTTGCTGCACATTCTCGGCCTGGCCTGGTCCGGCGGTTACGGGGTGCAACGCAAGACCGCCGGCGCCGCCCAGCAGCTCGAGCGCCTGCCCGAGATCGCCGGCATGGCGATGATGGGGCTCGGCGGACTCGTCGCGGTCATCGGCGGGTTGCTGTTCGTGATCGTCATGCTGCGTTCGCTGCTCTGGCGACGGGGCTGAGGCGTCGACCGGAGACAACTGCCGCGACACTCGCCGAATACGTTTCGGAAACCCTTTACCCGTGTTCGGAATCATTGTGGCGACTTTCCGGTTGATTTGGCGGTTCTGTCATCACCATCAGGTTCGCCATCAAGGCAACTCACCGGATACAGCAGGATTCAGAACGGTTGTTCAACGTCTCATGATTATCCTGACGAAAATTTTATGCAGGAGCGGCGCAAGCCGCGAAAAAGTCCTCCCTCGCGGCTTGCGCCGCTCCGACAGATCGTAACCGGCAAGTCTCGGTCAGAGAGCTTTCTTGAAAACGCCCTCCCGAATCATCCTGCCTGCATCAACGCGACTATCGTCTGCACCAGCCGCCGGCTGTCGCTCCGCTCGGCGAACAGCGCCACCACGTCGCCCTGCGGATTGAGCAGGAACAACCGATCCGTATGGCTGAGCAGATAGCCGGCGGCCGAATGGGCCTCGGTGCGTGCCGCGTAGACGCCCAAGGCTTCGCGCAGGCGTGACAGTTCCGCAGCATCACCCCCCAGGCCGATGAACGCCGGATCGAAATAGCCGAGATAGTCACGCAGCTTGTCCGGTGTGTCGCGTGCCGGATCCAGGGTCACGAATACCACCCGCACCGGCCGGCCCCGGGCGCGCAATTGCGCGGTCACCGCCTGCAGGGATTTCAACGTCGTGG
>JALVPS010000197.1 GCA_027031685.1 Gammaproteobacteria bacterium
GGTTGTGGATCGCGCTGGGTATCGTAGTGGCGTTGGCCTCCATCGGTGTGTTGCAGCGCGTGGGCGGTGCCGCCGTCTACCGGCTGACCGGCCGACTCAGCTACTACGACATATGGTCGGGCGGAAAGGCGCCTTCGCTGATGCTGAACCACAACGCCCTGGGCCATGTCTGTGTCCTTGGCGGACTGCTGGCGGTGGGCCTGGCGCTGGCGTTCTCGGGCCGACGGTCGCGGCGGTTGCTGCTGGCCGCCCTGGTGTGCCTAGCGGGACTGGTAGTGTCAGCGTCGCGTGAGTCGTGGTTGGCCATGGCGCTGGCGCTGCCGGCCGGGGCGCTGGTGACTGGCTCGCGCCGCTTGTGGAAGGTGGCGCTGGCTACGGTGGTCGTCCTGGCCGTGGGTGCGGTGGCGGTCTACTTCACGTCGCCGTTCCTGCGCGCTGAGGCCGCCCGCAGGGGAGCCGGAGTTCTCGAGGGCTGGCACTGGTATCGGCTCGGCTACAGCGGTTGGGCCTACCGTGGCGAGTATCGGGTGTGCGTGAGTCTCAAGAGCCTGGAGGTGTGCCGCGACCACATGCTGCTGGGCACGGGGCCGGGTAGGTTCGGCGGGCAGGTGGCCATGGTGTACCAGAGCCCGGTCTACGAGACCTACCGCTTCCTGCCTCTGCGCGGCGAGTACCACCCGCTGGACGTCTTCTGGTCGCGGCTGCTGGCCGAGTCGGGCCTCATCGGTACCGCCTTCTACCTGGCGGCGCTGTTCGTGGCGGCACGGGCCCATCTGGTGGCACGCAAGGCCGCTGAGCCCCTGCTGCGGGGCCTGGCCATCGGCGGCTTGATGAGCGTTGTGGCCGTGGTGGCCATCGGGGCCTTCGCCCCGGCCCTGGAGGACCCATTGGTGGCGGTGCCTTTCTGGGCGTGGGCCGGCCTCACGTGGTCGCTGTGGCACCGGCGCACTGCGACCCGGGAGGCGTAACGGTGCGGGTACTGCTGGTCACCAATATGTGGCCAAACGACGAAGACCCAGGCTTCGGGGTGTTCGTGCGCCAGCAGGTCGAGGCGCTGCGACGCCTCGGTGTGGATATCGAGGTGTTGGTCATCGACGGCCGCTCCGAGCGCCGGGCATACGCCCGCGCCGTGGGCCAGGTGCGCGCGCGGCTGCGCGCCGGCTCTTGGGATTTGATGCACGCGCACTACGTGCTCTCGGCCCTGGTGTGCCTCATGGCACGGCCAGGGGTGCCGAGCCCGCCCTTGCTCGTGACGCACCACGGGGTCGAGGTCTTCGAGGGCTGGCAGGCGCTGCTGTCGTCGTTCGTCACCATTCGCGCGGAAGGAACCATCGTCGTGAGCCGCGCCATGGCCGAGCGCCTTGGCGTCCCATCCGAGAGGGTCATCCCCATGGGCGTGGACCTGGAGCTGTTCAGGCCGGGCTCCAGGTCCGAGGCACGAGCGGCCCTCGGCCTTCGGCAGGACGGCGAGCTAGTGGCCTGGGTAGGGGCCGACAGGCCGGAGAAGCGCCTTGGCTTGGCGCGCAGCACCGTAGACAAGCTCCGTGCTCGCCGGCCTGCTGTGAGCCTCCACCAGGTCACCGCTCGCCCGCACTCGGAGGTGCCGCTGCACCTGCGAGCCGCGGACTGTCTGCTGCTCACGTCGCGCCGCGAGGGGGCGCCGGTGGTGGTGAAGGAGGCCCTGGCATGTAACCTGCCTGTGGTCAGCACTGCGGTGGGG
>JALVPS010000198.1 GCA_027031685.1 Gammaproteobacteria bacterium
GGAGGGGAAGGGGAGGGAGGTGGTGGGTCGTGCTGGATTCGAACCAGCGACCATCGCATTAAAAGTGCGGTGCTCTACCAACTGAGCTAACGACCCGTTGGAGGCCGGTATGATACCGCCTCCGCTTGAAATCACAACCCCCGCGCGGGCTGCGGCGCGCCCCGGTTTTTCAGGGTGCGCCGCGTTCGTTCCGGTAGCGGGTGGGGTCGGGCAGGCCGGCGGCCTGGAAGCCGGCGCGACGCAGACGGCAGGCGTCGCACACGCCGCAGGCGCGGCCCTCGGCATCGGCCTGATAGCAGCTCACCGTGAGGGCGTAGTCCACGCCCAGTTCGCTGCCGCGGCGGATGATGTCGGCCTTGGAGAGGTCGATGAGCGGGGTGTGGATGCGCAGCCGCCGACCCTCCACGGCTGCCTTGGTGGCCAGGTTGGCCATGCGCTCGAAGGCGGCGATGTACTCCGGCCGGCAGTCCGGGTAGCCGGAGTAGTCCACCGCGTTGACGCCGATGAAGATGTCCTGCGCGCCCAGCACCTCGGCCCAGGCCAGGGCGATGGACAGGAACACGGTGTTGCGCGCCGGCACGTAGGTGACCGGGATGCCCTCGCCCGGCGTCTCCGGCACGGCGATGGCCGGGTCGGTGAGGGCCGAGCCGCCGAAGCTGCCCAGGTCCAGGGTGACGATGCGGTGCGCCGCCACGCCCAGGGCGGCGGCCACGCGCTGCGCGGCGGCCAGCTCGGCCTCGTGGCGCTGCCCGTAGCGGAAGCTGAGGGCGTGGCAGGCGTAGCCCTCGGCGCGGGCGATGGCCAGCGTGGTGGCGGAGTCGAGGCCGCCGGACAGCAGCACGACGGCGGGCGGTTGCGGGTTGTTCACGCTGCAGGTGTGCGGCCTGGGCCGCGGTGGTTGGGGATGTCAGTCGGTGGCGGGCGCAGCCGGCGGCGCGGTGCGCTGGTCGCCTTCCTCCAGCAGCGCCAGGATGGTCTGCAGGCCGCGCCGCTGCAGGCGGGGCGCCTTGCGTGGCGGCATGAGCTGCATGAGGCGCCGGATGCGCTGCACGTAGTTTCGCGTCTCTCGGGGCAGGTGGCGGGCCACCGCCTGCCAGTCGTCGCGCGGCTGGCCGGCCTTGCGGAAGGCCTTCAGCACGCGGCTGTAGCCGGCGTTGTAGCTGGCGAACATGAGCGAGATCCGCTGCGCCTCGCTGAGGTCACCGTCCCAGCGCTGGAAGAGCAGGCGATTGTAGTAGATGCCCGCGGCGATGTTCCACTCCGGCTGGTGGATGGCCTTGCCGGACAGGGCCGGATTCTTGCGCTGGATCTCGCGGAAGGTGGCCGGAACGATCTGCATGATGCCGCGCGCCCCGGCCCCGGAGTGGGCGCTGTCGCGCAGGTTGGATTCGATGATGGCCTGTGCCTTGAACCAGCGCCAGTCCATGGCGGGGCCGAAGAAGCGCTTGGCGTATTTGCGGAAGTAGTGGTCATACTTGGTCCACTTGGCTGCTGTCAGGTCGCGCCCGTCCACGGCCTTGCCGGCCAGGGCCGGGGTCGTGCCCAGCAGCAGCAGGGTGCCGAGGAGCAGGGCGCGCATGTCAGTTCAGACCCAGGCCCACGACCAGGCCCATGGCCATGCCGATGCCGATGAAGATGCCGGCCACCATGATGCCTACGGCCACATTGCCCTCGCGCAGCTGCTCGGCGATGTTGAAGGCCACCAGTCGGTTGAACAG
>JALVPS010000199.1 GCA_027031685.1 Gammaproteobacteria bacterium
GTATTACGGGGCTCTTTTTTACGCTGATGTTCTTCTTCAACATCAGCATCATGGCCTTCGACTACACCCGACTCGCCAGCATCGTGATCGTCCTCCCCGTGGTGATCCTCGCGCTGATCTCCGCGCTCGCCCCGGGCGTGGGCCACGGCGGCCCGTTTGGCCATGGCCAGGTTGGCGACGATCTCGTGACGGATGCGGGCGAAGGCCGCCGGCGGCGGGACGGGCGCGGGAGGCAGCGCGGCCAGGGTGGCGGCCACGTCCGCCGGCAGGGGCGGCAGCCCGCCGGGCGGGGGCGGGTGCAGCGGCCCGGAGCCGATCACCGCCGGGTCGTCGCCGGGTACGTCGGAGATGAGCAGCACGCGCACGGCATGGCCCTGCAGGTGGGCCGCCAGGCGCCCGCCCTTGATGCGCGACACCGCCCGGCGCACCGCGTTCATGGTGGCGATGTCCAGCCCGGCGGCCAGCAGGCGGCGGGTGAGCGCCGCCAGGTGGTCCAGCGTCCAGCCGGGCGGCAGCACCTCCACCAGGCTGGAGGCGCCCCCGGACAGACACACCAGCACCGGCCGCCCGGCCGGCACGGCGTGGCAGAAGGCGAGCAGCGCCTCGCCGGCCCGCAGGCTGCCCGGCCCGGGCACCGGGTGCTCGGCCTCCAGACAGGTGAGGCGTGGATCGCAGGGCCCCTGCAGGTAGCCCTGTTTGGTGATCAGCAGGCCGCGCCGCAGGCGCGCGCCGAAGTGCGCCAGGGCGCCGGCGGCCATGGCCTCGGCGGCCTTGCCGATGGCGATCAGGTCCAGCGCCGGCACGTCCCAGGGATGGGCCGCCAGGTGGGCGGACACCGCCCGCCGCCCCTCCACGCGCCGCAGGGCGGCGTGAAAGCAGTCCAGCAGCAGGCGGCGCGGGTCGGGTCCGGGCCGGCTCACGCGTCCAGGCCGCGCGCCAGGTCGGCCTGGATGTCGGCGATGGCCTCCAGGCCCACGGCCACGCGGATCAGCCCCTCGCCGATGCCGGCCGCGGCGCGCTGTTCCGGGGTCAGGCGGCTGTGGGTGGTGCTGGCCGGGTGGGTGACGGTGGTCTTGGTGTCGCCCAGGTTGGCGGTGATGGACAGCAGGCGCAGGTTGTCGATGACCCGCCAGGCCGCCGCCCGCCCGCCGCGCACGTCGAAGCTGAGGATGCCGCCGTAGCCGCTCTGCTGGGTGCTGGCCAGGGCGTGCTGCGGGTGCGAGGCCAGGCCGGGGTAGTACACCCGCTCCACCTGCGGATGGGCCTCCAGCCACTGCGCCAGCGCCAGGGCGTGGGCGCTGTGCGCCTGCATGCGCAGGGGCAGCGTCTCCAGCCCCTTGAGGAACACCCAGGCGTTGAAGGGGCTCATGCTCGGCCCGGCCGTGCGCAGGAAGCCGAACACGTCCTTGCCCACCCGCTCTGCATCGCCCACCACGGCGCCGCCCACGCAGCGCCCCTGCCCGTCCAGGTACTTGGTGGCCGAGTGCACCACGATGTCCGCCCCCAGGGCCAGGGGCTGCTGCAGGGCCGGCGTGCACAGGCAGTTGTCCACCACCAGCAGGGCGCCGTGGGCGTGGGCCAGCTCGGCCACGGCGCGGATGTCCACCAGCTCGGTGAGCGGGTTGGAGGGCGTCTCCAGGAACAGCAGCCGGGTGTTCGGGCGCAGGGCGGCGGCCCAGGCGTCCAGGTCGGACAGGGGCACATAGTCCACTGCCACCCCGAACTTGCGGAAGTAGTTGTCGAACAGCACCACGGTGGTGCCGAACACCGAGCGCGAGCACACCACGTGGTCGCCGGCCTGCAGCAGGGCCATGCCCAGCGACAGGATGGCGGCCATGCCGGAGGCGGTGGCCACGCAGCTGGGCGCCCCCTCCAGCGCCGCCAGGCGCTGCTCGAAGGTGCGCACCGTGGGATTGGTGAAGCGCGAGTAGATATTGCCCGGCGCCTCGCCGGCGAAGCGCGCGGCGGCCTCGGCGGCGCTGCCGAACACGTAGCTGGAGGTGGGGAAGATGGGCTCGGCGTGCTCTCCCTCCGGGGTGCGCACCTGGCCGGCGCGCACCGCGCGGGTGGCGAAGGCGTAGTCTTCGAATTCGTCGTTCATACTCTAGACTCTCCGGCGGCATACATGTGGAAACCCGGAAACTCGCCTGGCCCTGCGCCAGGGTGGTGCCCGGCCATGCCTGACAACTGTCCGACAGGCCGCACCCCCAATCCCCGCGCTCGACGGCCATGTCGGCGCAAGGGGAAAGAGATGCTCTGCGTGCCCGGCCCGGGTGAACCGGGACAGCCGGCTCAGCCCAGCAAGCGGCCAATCAGGTCGATGATGATGGCACCCATCGCCAGCGCCTGGCCAACCAGCAACAGTAGGGCGAAGGCCAGCCAGCCAAAATGGGGGTGGGGCTCGCGCAGGTCATCGCGCAGGGGACTCAACTCATGCCGCATTATTGTTCTCTCCGCCGGTGGGGCCACGCACGGCGTGGCAGGTTTCACACCTAATTTGTGGCAGAGATCGCAGCAGATTTCCAGTTTTCAGGTCATCGCCGGCCACTCAGGGCTGTATCCACACCAGGGAACGCACCGGCAGGGCGTCGAACAGGGCGATCACGTCCTCGTTGCGCAGGCGGATGCAGCCGTGCGAGGCGGGCCGGCCGATCAGCCCCTCCTCCGGGGTGCCGTGGATGTAGATGTAGCGGCGGAAGGAGTCCACGCCCGGCCCCTGGTTGCGGCCCGGCTCCAGCCCGGCCAGCCACAGGATGCGGCTGGTGACCAGGTCCTCGCCGATGTGGCGCGGACGGTGCTCGATGGCGGCGATGCGCCCGGTGGGCACGCGGGCGCGGAACACCATGCCGGCCGGCGCGCCGGCGCCGTAGCGGCGGCGCACGTAGTGGGCGCCGAGGGGGGTGCGGTTGCTGCCGGCGGCGCTGCCGGTGCCGGCCTCGGCGGTGGACACGGGATAGCGCGCCGCCAGCCGGCCGTCCACGTACAGGCGCAGCTCCTGGTCGGACACGTCCACGATGGCCACCCGGTCGGCGCGATAGTCGGGATAGGCGGCCCGCAGGACCCGCAGCCGCTCTCCGTCGTCAGGCGGGGCAGCCATGACCCAGGCGCTCCACAACAGCAATGCCCACAGCAGCCCGCGCATCAATGGCTGTTGTGCAGGTCCACGCCCACCGTCTGCTCCACGGCCAGGGCCTTGTTCTCGTCGCGGCGTCGCAGGCTCAGCTCGTCCAGGTACTCCTCGCTCACCTCGGAGACGTACTTGCCATCGAACACCGAGGCGTCGAAGCCCTCGATGGCCGGGTTGCCCTGACGCACGGCGTCGATCAGGTCATCCAGGCGCTGGTAGACGAGGCGGTCGGCACCGATGGCCCGGCACACCTCCTCCACCGTACGGCCGTGTGCGATCAGCTCGCTGGGGGCCGGCATGTCGATGCCGTACACGTTGGGATAACGAATGGGCGGCGCGGCGGAGGCGAAGTACACTTTGCGCGCCCCGACGTCGCGCGCCATCTGCACGATCTGCGCCGAGGTGGTGCCGCGCACGATGGAGTCGTCCACGATGAGCACGTTCTGATCGCGAAACTCCATGGGGATGGCGTTCAGCTTGCGGCGCACCGACTTCTTGCGGATCTGCTGGCCGGGCATGATGAAGGTGCGGCCGATGTAGCGGTTCTTGATGAAACCCTCGCGGTAGTTCACGCCCAGGGCCCTGGCCAGCTCGATGGCCGCCGTGCGGCCGCTGTCCGGCACCGGGATGACCACGTCGATGTCGTGGCCCGGCCAGTCGCGGGCGATCTGCTCGGCCAGTTTCACGCCCATGCGCATGCGCGCCTTGTGCACCGAGATGCCGTCGATCACCGAATCGGGGCGCGCAAAATACACGTACTCGAACAGGCAGGGGGTGTAGGAGGTGTGCTCGGCGCACTGCTGCACGTGCACCTGGCCGTCGTGGGTGATGTACACCGCCTCGCCCGGCTTGAGGTCGGCCACCACCTCGAAGCCGAGGGCGTCCAGCGCCACGCTCTCCGAGGCGATCACGTACTCCGGGCCGCGCTCCGTCTCGCGCCGGCCGTAGATGATGGGGCGGATGCCGTGCGGATCGCGGAAGCCGAGGATGCCGTGGCCGACGATCATGGCGATGACCGCGTAGGCGCCGCGGCAGCGGCGGTGTACGCCGGCCACGGCGGCGAAGATGTCCTCCGGCGTGGGCTGCAGGTTGTCCTGCAGCAGCAGCTCCTTGGCCAGGATGTTGAGCAGCACCTCCGAGTCGGACGAGGTGTTGATGTGGCGCCGGTCCTGGCGCCACAGCTCCTCGGTGAGCTGCTCGGCATTGGTCAGGTTGCCGTTGTGCCCCAGCGCCACCCCGTAGGGCGAGTTGACATAGAACGGCTGCGCCTCGGCCGAGGAGGAAGAGCCGGCGGTGGGATAGCGCACGTGGCCGATGCCCATGTTGCCCACCAGCCGCTGCATGTGGCGGGTGTGGAACACGTCGCGCACCAGGCCGTTGTCCTTGCGCAGGTAGAGCCGGTTCTCGTGGCAGGTCATGATGCCCGCCGCGTCCTGGCCACGGTGCTGCAGCACGGTGAGCGCGTCGTACAGCGCCTGGTTGACCGGCGAGCGGCCGACGATGCCGGCTATGCCGCACATGGCGCGGCCCCGGCGGCGAGAGAAACAGGGAGGGGAAGCGTGTTGCGCTTCATTGGCGAAGGCCCCGTGTTACCCGAAATGTTGTGCCAGCTCCGGCGGCAGCAACCCCCTGATCCACAGGGCGATGTCATGGAACCAGGGCAGCGTGACGGACTGCTGCCACCAGTCCTCGTGCGGCATGTTGGTGAGCGTGGCCAGCAGCACCATGAGCGACACCACCAGCACACCACGCGCCACCCCGAACACCGCTCCCAGCAGGCGGTCCACACCGGACAGACCGGAGCCGTCCACCAGTCCGCCGATCAGGTAATTCAGGATGCCGCCGGCCAGCAGCACGGCCATGAACAGCAGCAGGCCAGCCACCGCGCCCTGCACCGTGGCGCTGCCCAACTGGAACGGAAGGCGGGCCGCCAGCGGCGCCGCGTAACCCAGCGCGATCCAGACGGCGGCCACCCAGGTGGCCAGCGACACGGCCTCGCGCACGAGGCCGCGGAACAGGCCGATCACCACCGACAGGGCGATGACGCCGGCGACGAACAGATCGACGAAGGACATGCCGGATTCGACTCGACAGGCGATGAATTCAGTGGTGGCCGACGATGATGCCCTGCAGCTTCTCCTCGTCGATCAGCCGCTGGCGCAGGGCGTCGGCCTCGTCGCGGCTGGGCCGCGGCCCCACCTTGACACGGTAGATGGTGCCGTTGGGGCCCCGCACCGCCTCGACGAAGGCGTGATAGCCGCGCTTCGCCAGGCGCGCCTGGAGGCCGTCGGCGTTGCCCCGCTTGCTGAAGCTGCCCACCTGCACCACGTAGCCGGCCTTGCCGCCGGTGGCGGCCGGCTACGTGGTGCAGGTG
>JALVPS010000200.1 GCA_027031685.1 Gammaproteobacteria bacterium
GAAATACGGCTTCGACAACCTCGCCACTCGGCCCTCGGCTCTGGCATCCTGCTTCGCTCTACCTCCTGCATCCCTGCAGTCGTCGTCCCTCGGCACTGTTCATCGCGGCGAGGGCGCCGCTCCTACACAAATTAACCAACGCCATTAACAAAACAACCCTTTGCGCCCTCTGCGCCTTCGCGCCTCTGCGTTGGTTTTTTCAATCCGCCTCATCCAGCAACCCTTCCACCACCTCCTTCACCGCCGGCGCGTCCCAGTCGATGGCGCCGAACAGGGCGTAGCGGATGCGGCCCTGGCGGTCGAGCAGGTAGCTGGTGGGGAAGGCGAACACCTGCCAGCGTTTGAGGGCGGCGCCGTCGCGGTCGAGGAGGATGGGGAAGCGCACCCGGACCTTTTCGCGCAGGAAGCGGCGGATGGTGGCTTCGTCCTCGGCCATGTTGACGGCGAGGATGGTGAAGGGGCGGCCCGCGAAGGCATCGGCGAGGCGTTGCATGGACGGCATTTCATGCACGCAGGGCGGGCACCAGCTGGCCCAGAAGTTGATCAGCACCACCTGGCCGCGGTAGTCGGCCAGGCGGTGGATGCGGCCCTGGAGATCGGGCAGGTTCAGGGCGGGGGGTGTCGGATCGCCCGCGTAGGGGCGCAGGCGGCGTTCCTTCTTGCCCTCGGGCAGCTTCGGCGGTTCGGCGTCGAGCGGCAGGACCGGACGCGGACGCGCCGGCAGGCGCGCCAGCAGGCGGGCGGCGCGGGCGATCCACAGGGGCAGTCGTTCGGCGGCCTGCTGTTCGGCGGGGGTCGCGTCGGGGCGGAAGTGAAAGCGATCCCGCAGGCCCGGGAGGATCTGCACGTACACCTCGCTGCCGGCGGCCTCGAGCACGGGCAGGATCCGGGGCAGTTTCCAGTACCAGGGCGAGTTCTTCGGTTGCAGGATGAACAGCGGCAGGTTGGTGCGCCGCACCACCGGCAGGATCTCGGCTGCCTCGCCCGGATCGGGCGTGGACACGAAGAACTGGGGGCTGAGCAGAATCGCCCCGGCGAGACTGCGGTTGTCAGGATGACGAAGCTGGTAGGCATGGGCGCCACGCAACAGCGGCAGGATGCCGCGCCCGGTGCCGAGCAGGATCAGCCGGCGCCCGTCATCGGCGGCCGCGCCGAGCAGCGCCGCCACGTCCTCGCCGGGAATGCGCGCCAGGCTGCTGGCAACGCTGGGCAGGAAGTAGCTGGCGAACACGTCCACCAGCCACACTTCGATGCCCCGTTGCGCCAGCGCCCTGGCGATGCGCCGCTGGGGTTCGCCAAAGCCGGTCTCCGGCGGGAACCACAGCACGCGCATCCGGCCGCTGGCCGGGAAGACCTCGGTCTCGAAAGCCGCGTCGCCGGCTTCGATGGTCCGGCTCTCGCCGGCCCAGACCAGCGTCGGCAGCAGCAGCCACATCAGGCACAGCAGTCGTTTCATTGATCCGGATCGTCCCGCTGGATGGAGCGGCCATTATAGGCCTGTTAGGATGCCGGCATGACCCTGACCGAACTGCGCTACATCGTCGCCGTGGCCCGTGAGCATCACTTCGGCAAGGCGGCCTCGGCCTGCCATGTGAGCCAGCCGACCCTGTCCATCGCCATCAAGAAGCTGGAGGCGGAACTGGGCGTCACGCTGTTCGAGCGTCGCAAGAGCGAGGTCACGGTGACGCCGGTGGGCGAACAGATCGT